>NZ_JBQYLI010000014.1:0-143224 GCF_052690465.1 Sunxiuqinia sp. A32 | reverse complement strand
ATCGTTTTTTACAAGAATAAGGGATTCAGTAAAGGGCGTGAGTATAATCCTGAAATCTATCAAACAAAGGCGAAGTACAGTTTATTATCTATTGAATCTTCTTACTCTTCAGTTCTTCCCAAAGCCAGGACCCGTGCCCCGGAAGTTGCCCCATTTATCTTGCCGGAAGGCGAGAACCTTAAGTTGAGGGTTTTTATAGATAAGAGTGTTGTTGAAGTTTTTGCCAACGGAAAGCAATGCGTTGCTGTTCGGGTTTACCCTGGTCGGGATGATAGTTTGGGTGTTTCTCTACGTTCACAAGGAGAAGATAGTAAATTGGTATCACTGGATGCCTATCACATGGAGGGTATCTGGAAAGATTAAGTTCTTTTTAGTGGTTTGAAACCAATCTTTTCCTTGTTCAATATTGGAAACATCCATTCAAAAAACATATAAAAAATAGCTAAAATGAGATTGACGGATTTTAAATTAGTAATGGTAACAGCGTTGCTGGTTCTTATAAATATTTCATGTAGTTCCCAGGGTGAAGGGGACAAAGGATCTGAAGAAGAAGTCTTTCGGGTCGGATACAATAACCCTGATTTGGTTGTTGATTTGGGCACTGGCCTGTGGGGGGCACCGGTACCCGTAGATTTTAATGATGATGGGCTAATGGATATTATTGTTACCTGTCCAAGTACCCCCTATAAAGGAGTTTACTTTTATGAGAATATAGGGACACTGTCTGATCCCCTTTTTGATGTTTCGAAAAAGGTTTCAGATATAGCATATCGAAATATACAGGCATCGTATGTCGATAATACATTGCATGTTATTCGTCAGGGGAAAGAATATTTGGATTTTGCAACAAATTTGTATTCGGAGCCATATGATATTCCTGTTGATGTTATACCAGGGAAAGATTTCAAGAAAGTCAGGAGCAATATGTGGGGTTACGTCGATTTTGATTCAGATGGGGATTCGGACATTATTGTGGGGATTGATGACTGGGGAGATTATGGCTGGGATAATGCTTATGATAGCACCGGTGTATGGATGAACGGGCCATTACGTGGCTATTTGTATCTGTTGGAGAACAATGGAAGTGGATATACCAATAAAGGGAAAATAAATGCGGGGTCAAGACCCATTGAATCTTATGGCGCACCTGGAGCAAATATGGCTGATCTGGATGGGGATGGTAGACTTGATATTATTTGTGGGGAATTCCTTGACAAGATAACCTGGTACAAAAATATTGGTACGAAATCAAATCCAAAGTTTGCTGAAGGGTCCTACCTCCAGGACGAAAGGGATGATACAATCCGGTTACACTTGGAAATGATTATCCCTGTAGCAGTTGATTTTGATAAGGATGGTCATGTTGATTTACTTGTAGGTGATGAAGACGGGCGAATTGCTTTGGTAAAGAACACAGGTATGTTGAAGGATAATAAGCCAATTTTCAGATCCCCGGCATATCTAAAACAAAAAGCAAATAATTTAAAGTTTGGAGCCCTTACCACACCCTACAGCATTGATTGGGATGGGGATGGAGATGAAGACATCATTTCAGGGAACTCTGCTGGTAATATCGCATTTATAAGGAACTTAGGCGGAGGAGAAGATCCGGTATGGGATAAGCCGGTATTACTGAGGAGCAATCAGGATGATATTCGGATTATGGCGGGAAGGAATGGTTCGATCCAGGGGCCTGCAGAAGAAAAGTGGGGATATACAACACTTAGTGTTGCAGACTGGGATAATGATGGGAAAAAAGATGTGATCGTAAACTCAATTTTTGGAAAAGTTATTTGGTACAAGAACACCGGAGACTTAATAAACCTGGAGGGGCCCTATAATGTAAAAGTTGATTGGGGCGAAAAGGAAGTTTCCAAACCGGAATGGAACTGGTGGAACCCTGGACCAGGCGAATTGGTTACCCAGTGGCGGACAACACCTTATGCAATAGATTGGAACCAGGATGGATTGACGGATTTGGTCATGCTTGACCATGAAGGATACCTGGCATTCTTCGAGCGATTTGAAGAAGATGGCCAGTTATATGTTCATCCCGGGAAGCGAATATTTAAAGAAGTTGGTGAAGATATGAAAGATGCCTTGCTGCGATTAAATGATCGTGAAGCAGGCCGTTCAGGGCGGATAAAGATTTGTTTTACAGATTGGGATGGTGATGGCGACATAGATCTTTTGGCCAACAGTAAAAACGTTGAATGGTATGAAAATACGGGAGAAACAGATGGTTTTGTGATATTTAAGAGCAATGGAGATTTATTGAAGCGTAAGTTAGCAGGCCATACCACCAGCCCTGCAACAGTTGACTGGGATAAGGATGGTGTACCGGATTTATTGATAGGCGCCGAAGATGGGCATTTTTACTATTTTAAAAATAAATAAACTGGCTTATAAATAAATACAAAACTGAAGGACATAACCTGAATAACTGAATTCACAATTGGTCACAATATTACAGTATCTTACAATTTCAGGGAGTTTGTAAAGATATTTGGCTTCATTGTTACTTGTTCATGTGTCATAGTTTTCATTGGTTAGATAACCTTTATAACAATTTGCAGATACAATCTTTTTAAAACCAATACTTCAATGAAAACACAAAATGTATTTATGGTGGCAGTTATCATTGCCTTGGGTGGATTCCTTTTCGGTTATGATATTGCCATGATGTCAGGAACGTCTTCTCAGCTTGAACAGCTTTTTGATTTAAACAGCTTTTGGCTGGGATTCACTTTGGCAGTAGCAATTTTGGGCACAATCCTCGGAACATTGATCATCGGTAAACCCGCAGAAAAATATGGCCGTCGTCGTTCATTAATCTTATTATCAGGTTTATTTGCCCTTTCTACGTTGGGGAGCTCCACCGCTATTAGTTGGGAGATTCTGTTATTTTTTCGTTTCATTACCGGTGTTCTTCTAGGTTGTATTTCAGTGGTAACACCTATGTTTATTGCTGAGATCTCTCCGGCTAAAAAAAGAGGACAGTTAGTAATATTAAACCAGTTTTTTGTTGTTACGGCTATTTTTGTGGCATTTGTCGTCAATTATTTTTTAGCTCAGCTATTTGAACAATCATCCTGGCGTTGGATGATTGTTGTAGAATCAATTCCAGCCGCACTATTTTTCTTTTTACTATTTCTTGTGCCTGAATCGCCACGCTGGTTGATTAATCAGGATCGTGTTGATGAGGCATTGACTGTTTTTAAATGCATTCAGGCTGAAAATCCTGCCAATGAAGTTTCAATCATAAAACAATCAGTCGAACAGGAATTGAAAATGGGGCATGGCAATTTATTTATAAAAGAAAACCGTTTCCCGATCATCATAGCCATTCTAATGGCTGCATTCAATCAATTGGCGGGAATTAATGCGATTATGATTTATGCTCCACGTGTGTTTGAAATGGCCGGTTTCGGTGCGAATTCTGCTTTGTTGCAGTCAATATCAATTGGAGCAACCAACTTGCTTTTCACATTTGTGGCCCTATTCCTTATCGATCGTTATGGTCGTCGTACCTTATTAATGTCTGGATCAGTTGGAATGGTATTTTTCCTGGGGATGCTTGCAAAAGCCTTTTTTACCAGAAACTTTTCAGAAATTGGTGGATATGGCGTGATGATTTACCTGATGGGATTTATTGCCTTTTTTGCTTTTTCCCAGGGAGCCGTATTGTGGGTTGTTATTTCAGAAATTTTTCCCAACAAGGTGCGCTCAAAAGGACAGGCACTTGGAACGTTTACCCACTGGATTATGGCCGCAGCATTAATTTGGGGATTCCCAGTATTTGCAAAGATGCCAGGATTTGGAGGAGGATCATCGTTTGCTTTCTTTGCCATCATGATGGTAATTCATTTCTTTTTTGCTTGGAAAGTACTTCCGGAAACCAAAGGGAAATCGCTTGAAGAAATTCAAGCAGAGTTAACTAAACGAGTTCAAACTTCTAATAAAGTTTAAAAAGGTGAAACGAGAAAATAAACAAATCTTATGCATTGGTGAAGTGTTATGGGATGTTTTTCCTGATCAGAAGAAAATAGGAGGGGCGCCGGTTAATTTTGCCTATCATGTATCCAAACTGGGGATAGAAAGCCTGGCAATAAGTGCAATTGGCAACGATAAGTTGGGCGATGAGTTGTTATATATGCTTGATAAGGCTGGACTTCATTATGACATAGGAAGAAATGAATATCCAACGGGCACCGTAAAAATTAATCTTAGTAGGAATGGAGTTCCACAATATGAAATCTGTGAACCGGTAGCCTGGGATTTTATAAGGTTGAACCCGGAGCTTGAAGCTATCGCCCGAAATGCTTATGCTGTTTGTTATGGCTCGTTGGCGCAACGTGGAATACTTTCGAGGGAGAGTATTCGTCAGTTGGTTCAGCTAGTTCCCGAGACTGCATACAAAGTATTTGATATTAATTTACGTCAGCAGTTTTATTCGAAAGAATTGATCAGTGATTCGTTGAAGATTTGCAATGTGCTTAAGATCAATAATGAGGAGCTTGAAATAGTCTCCGACATGTTTGGGTTTAGTGGCTCACAGGATGAAATCTGCAGGATGTTGATCAATGAATATAAGTTGAGTTTGCTTGTTTTAACCTGTGGAATAAATGGAAGTTACCTGTATACGATAAATCAAAAAAGTTTTCGTGAGACTCCGATGGTAAAAGTAGTTGATACAGTCGGCGCTGGAGATTCATTTACAGCTGCTATTGTCGCAGGATTGTTGAAAGATAGATTATTGGAAGAAACCCATGACATGGCAGTTCGACTTTCTGCTTTTGTATGTGCTGAAAGTGGTGCCATGCCCGATTATCATCTGGAGGACTTAAACGAATTTTTTAACAATTGAACAACAATACTCCATAATGTTGTGATTTACTATTTTTTAAGTGAAGTCTTTGGGAAATTATGCACAAGTCAAACTCCAAGATATTACTGTGGCACCTAGAGTAGGAGAAGAGGTAACGATTCCTTATTTTAGAGAGATAGTAAAAACCGATCATTTTTATGTGAGATCAATACACCATGAGTTTACAGACACGAATCAGGTGGTTTATGTAAGTATAGTAGTTGGCCAATATAATAGGTATTGGAATATGAAACGCGATGAAGAATATGCAAAGGGGCGCATGTCTATGAATGATTATCTGAGCAAAGATGAAAGTAGGATTAGAAAAGGATATGGTTTGAGATGGCTGTAATAGTTACCTGTTATAAAAATTCTTTCAACCAAGGTAAATAGTCTTCGTTGCCGATTTCTTTTAGGTCATTGAATTCAAAGTAATCAGAAAAATCAACCCAGTAACGAGGGACAAAAAAGTTACAGTAATTGGCTATTGAATTCCATCTTCCAATGTCTGTTCTTCGTTTGAAAAAACCGTTAGAGTCGAGCCATTTTATCAAATATATAATTACCTCTATGGAACCTGACCACGATCCATCATCAGTAAAAAAATGCTCTTCAATAAGTCGTTTTTCAATGGATAAAAAAGTATTGATTTTTCCTTGATTAATCATTTCATCAGCATTGCTAAAAGGAAATTGGTTCTCAGGGGCATCGGATTTATCAAAGTTAATATTGATACAGTTTTCATAATCCATTTCTAGCTCGTAAATGGCAAATTGTATATTGTCTATTAGTTCTTTCATTGAATATTCTTCTGTTGCTGCCTGTTCGCCTGTATTTCTAATTTTTGATTCAGCCAGTAATAAAAGTAGCCTTGCCAGTCTATGTTTATTTTCCTGTCTCAGGATTCCAATTTGATATAGAAAATCGTCCAATTCAAAAGCAGGAAGGGTTAATTTACTTTTGACTTGCTCTACTTGTGTTATATCGATATCTAATGCTAAGTTATTCATGGGTATCTAAAGTAGATAGTTTTAGATAACTTTTGAGGTAAGAAGGAGGTAAATTATTAACAAAAGGTGAAGTATTTCAAAACAGGGTTAATATCAATATTTGAAGGGACCTCTGTTGATGAAAGAATGGAAGAAGATGCCAATCAGTTTACAAGAAAATATTTGTTCCCTCACGAGGCTTTTGATCAACTATCATACTTGTTTGAAATAGATGAGGACGCCATTGTTGAATTTTCACATGAATTTAGTACACACCTAGCCATAATAGTTGGGCAGTTACAATTTGCCAAGAAAATTAGCTAAAGCAAATACAATCATTTTAAGGTTCATATTGATTTGTTGGCTTAGATTTCAGGACGGTGTAAGCGAGATTATGAATTTATAACTTTGTACATAATTCGATAAAAAATAGTATCAAGCCCAACACTCTCTGTTCTGAAAAATAATATTCTCGTTTTTTAAATTTCGGAGTTTAGTGTCAGTTCACTTTAGATAGGAAAGTCGATGTTAAAATAGACGTAAAAGGAATTTTGGGGAAGCTTACTCGTTTATTATTGTTTTGCTTATTTTTGGAGCATGCAAATTATTAACGGTATTTCCGAGAAGGTACTTATTGAGCGTTTAATAAAAGGAGACCAGACTGCTTTTGAGTTGTTGTTTCGGTATTATTATCCCGGCTTAGTTGTTTTTACATCACAAATTATTTTAAATAAAATTGAAGCGGAAGAAATTGTGCAGGATTTTTTTCTCCGGCTTTGGGAAAAGAGGGATAATCTCAAAGAAACTGAGTCCCTCAAATCGTATTGCTTTGTGTCTGTAAAAAATCGGGGCATTAATTATTTGATTGAAAAAAAGGTAGAAAGAACAAAGATCGAAGAACTTAAGCAAATAATGGTTAGCAATTTAACCTATGAGCAAGATATTTTTGTAACAAGTGAACTTCAGAAAAAAATTGAACAAGCTTTTGAAAAACTTCCTCCACGCACCAAAGAAATTTTTATTCTTAGCCGAATAAATTTTCTAAAAAACGATGAAATCGCTTTAAAACTTGGCATTTCCAAGAGAACTGTTGAAACTCAAATAAGTAACGCTCTCAAGATTTTGAAGCAAGAAATGAAAGAATATATTGTGTTATTACTTTTATTAGATCTAAAATCATAAAAAAAATGTATATGGCATACGTGTACTGTTTAGTTTTTCTGTATTAATAGTAAATTGTTATTTATAGAAAAGGGTTCAGTTAAACTGGTAAATTGCCATTTGCGTTGAAAAAAGAAAATAAAATATACTCTTTTGACAGGGGAACTTTCAATAAGTTTCTTAGTCGCAAAAAGAATCAATCGAAGGAAGAACAAAATCTGGAGGCTGGTTTTTTGATCAGTGAAATAAACACGATTGATATCGATAAGGCTTTTTCAATCCTTGAAAGCAAGATCAATAGACAAAATAGGATTAAAGTACTTTATTACCAGTTTAGAAAATTTGCAGCTATTCTGATTATTCCTCTTTTCATTTTTACATTATGGAGTCTGACACGAGAAAGACACATTTTTGAAGATAGCCAACTTAGTTTTCAGGAAATCGAAAATCCAATGGGTATCAGGAGTAAGATTATCTTGCCTGATGGGTCTAAAGTTTGGTTAAATGCAGGTAGCAAAATCAAGTATAGCATTCCTTTTGTAAGGGAAACCCGTGAATTGGAGCTGATTGGAGAGGCTTTCTTTGACATAGCTAAAAATCCAGAATCACCATTGGATGTTAAATTTGATAATTTTAATGTCAGGGTTTTGGGCACGAAGTTCAATGTGAAAAACTTTCAGGAAGATCAGCGAATTGGGGTTGTTTTAAAAGAAGGGCGTATCCAGTTGGGACAAAATGAAATGAATTCTAAGTATGAAAATGTCGTTTTGAAACCTGATCAACAATGGATTTATGACAAGGGTAAAAAAGCAGCATCCGTTAGAAACGTTGATGCAGATAAATTAACAATGTGGCATCAGAATATTTTGCTATTTAACGACACTCCAATGGGTGAAGTTGCATTACAAATTGAAAGATGGTATGGAGTTGATGTAGAGATTAAAGATGAAGAGCTATACCAGTATAAATTTACGACCGTATTTGACAATGAACCTTTATCTGTAGTATTAGAACTTCTTGAGATGAGTTCACCTATTAAAATCAAATATATACCTGAAAAAATTAATAAATCTTCAGGCTTTTCGGAAAATGCAAAAATTCAAATAAGTGCTATAAGGAAAAATTAAGCTAATATAAAATGAAAAGGGGAAGTGCTCCAACACTTCCCTGGTTAATTCAACTTTAAAGTCAAATTATTTTCAAACATTCAAATTTATGAAAAAAATCATGAAACGGGTATGTTTTGCATTGACAAAACATCGAAAAAAATTTGTGATCATGCGCAACACACTTTTAATTATACTCTCAGCTGTGTTTCAGGTTTTTGGGAGTATTAGTTACTCACAAACAGCTAAGCTAAATCTGGATATGGAACATGTTGCAATTAAAGATGTTCTGTCTAGAATAGAGGACGAGAGTGGATTTTATTTTCTGTATAATAGTGAGCTGGTTGATGTGGAAAAAAAAGTAAGTATTACTGTAAACAATGAAAGCATCGGAAAGACACTCGCTCTGTTATTCAAAAGATCTAATATTAATTTTTCTATTAAAGAGAGACATATTATTTTAACGCCTAATGAATCAGAATCTTCACAGCAGAAAAAGACTGTATCTGGTAAAGTAACCGATTCTTCAGGGGTACCATTGCCTGGGGTCGCCGTTGTTGTGAAGGGAACTACTACGGGAACAATAACTGATACCGATGGAATGTTTTCTATTCCAAATGTTGATGTAAATGCCATATTAAGGTTCTCGTTTGTTGGAATGAAAACATTGGAGCAAGTTATTCGTGATCAAACCGTATTCGATGTGATACTGGAGGAAGAAACCGTAGGTGTAGACGAGGTTGTTGTTGTAGGTTATGGAACACAAAAGAAAGTCAATCTTACGGGCGCGGTTGACCAAGTAGGCTCAGAGGTATTTGAAAATAGACCATTAGCGAATACTTCTCAAGGTTTAGTTGGTGTTATACCTAACTTAAACATCCGTATGTTGAGCGGTAAGCCTAAAGAATCACCCTCTTTTAATATTAGGGGAACCACTTCTATAGGCCAAGGGGGAAGTGCTTTGGTACTGATTGATGGTGTTGAAGGAAATCCACGTTTATTAAATCCAAACGATATTGAAAGTATATCAGTATTAAAGGATGCGGCTTCAGCTTCTATATATGGTGCACGTGGTGCTTTTGGTGTGGTATTAATTACAACAAAATCAGCAGAAGAAGGGAAAGTATCTATTACTTATTCTACAAATGCATCAATTAAGTTTCCAACCACTGTTCCTGATAATATTACTGGTTCTTATCCTTGGGCAAAAGGCTTTAGTGATGCATGGGCAGCATGGTTTGATAATGGAAGAACACCCACAGCTATTAATGTTACTATGCCATTTTCTCAGGCGTATTTGGATGAAGTTAAACGAAGATGGGAGGATCCTTCTTTGCCACGGATAGAGGTAGATCCTTCTACCGGAGAATATCAATATTATTCTAGTACTGATTGGTATGCACTACTGCATAAAGACCAATTTTTTGCTCAAGATCATAATATATCTTTATCTGGAGGTAATGAAAAGGCTACATTTTACCTTAGTGGAAGATATAATTCTCAAGATGGGTTATTTAGATATAATTCAGATGATTATGAGGTGTATAACCTACGTTCGAAAGGAACTATTCAGGTTGCTCCATGGTTTCAAATTGAAAATAATATTGATTATTCTAGTTCAAGTTATCATTTACCATTAAATGCAGCTTTTCAAGGAGTAGACCCTTGGACATTAGTTAATGCTGCAGGATTTCCCTTGTCTCCAATGTTAAATCCAGATGGGACCTTAACATTTTCAGGAGCCTACTCTGTAGGGGATTTCTATCTTGGGAAAAATGGGAGTGATGAAGTGTCACGTTTTTTTAAAAATAAAACATCTTTTAAAACCGACTTTTTTGATGAAAGTTTAACAGTACAGGGTGATGTTACATTTCAAACTACAGATGCAAGAACTAGAGATAAACTTGTACAAATTCCATATAGTCGCTATGAGGGAGTGATAGCCTATGCAGGACAAAACACCAATCAGCTTACAGATCAAACGGCAACTGCCAATTATTTAGCTACAAATATTTATGCTAATTATAAAAAGTCAATTAAAGAGATCCATAATATCGGTTTATTGGCAGGATTTAATTATGAACAATCAATATACCGTCACTTAGGGGCAAGACGGAATGGGCTTGTTTATGAAGATGCGGAAGACCTTAACCTAGCTTTAGGTGAAAGTTTTTTGGTTCGGGGAGGATACCAAAAGTGGGCAATAGCTGGTTGTTTTTTTAGAGTAAACTATGATTTTAAAAATCGTTATTTATTAGAATTAAATGGTCGTTATGACGGTTCTTCTAAATTCCCAACTAATGAGCAATGGGCATTCTTTCCCTCAGCTTCTGTAGGTTGGCGAATTTCAGAAGAGCCATTCTGGAAAGTAAACCGAGCAGCTTTTTCAAATGTAAAACTTCGAGCTTCTTATGGTTCTTTAGGGAATGGAAATATAGCACCATATTCTTTTACAGATAATTTTAGTATTTCACAATCTGGTCGTATTATCAATGGCATTCGTCCTCAACAAACTCTCCAACCTGTAGTGGTTCCAAGAGGTCTAACTTGGGAAACCTCTACCACAGGCAATATAGGTCTTGAGTTTTCAAGTTTTAATGGGAAATTTCAATTCACAGGGGATATGTACCGTCGTTGGACCACAAATATGTTTACTGCTGGCCCTTCTTTACCTGCAATATTTGGAACCGCAGTTCCAAAAGGAAACTATGCTGATTTGGAAACAACTGGATGGGAGGTTACTCTTAATTGGCGGGATAAATTTAATCTGGGAGATGAACCGTTTAATTATGAACTGCGTGTAACAATGTCCGATTACACAGCGGAAATTACCAAATACAACAATCCTGATAAAAATCTGACAGATTACTATGTCGGGCAACGTTTGGGTGAAATTTGGGGTTATCAAGTGGAAGGATTATTCCAGTCGATGGAAGACATTGCAAACTCACCTTCTCAAACAAATATCCCAAGTAATGGAAGCCGAATAAATTATCCGGGCGACTTGAAATTTAAGGATATAAATGGAGATGAAGTGATTTATAGTGGACTCAATCGTGTTGGCGATTCAGGGGACATGACTATAATTGGTAATTCTCAGCCTAGATATAATTATAGTTTGAACTTGAATACAGATTGGAATGGCTTTTTCTTGTCTGCATTTTTTCAGGGTGTATTAAAACAGGATTGGTATCCATCAGGAGAATCACGTTTTTGGGGACAATATAATAGACCTTACAATGTTTTTCCAAGTTGGCAAGAAAGCAATATGTTTAGGGAAGAACTTGGAAATTTTGATGCTTATTTACCACGTTTGGTTGGCTATACTAGGTTATTAGGATCCATGAGATACCCTAACGACAGGTATCTACAAAATGCATCTTATATACGTCTTAGAAATCTTCAAGTTGGTTATACTTTGCCGGAAAGCCTTTCTTCAAGAATAGGTGCAAAAAATATTAAGGTTTATTTGTCTGGAGAGAATCTTTGGACGTGGTCGCCTATGTATAAGTTGACCAAAGATACTGATGTAACCAGTATTTATGGATCAGATAGAGATACATCTAATGGAAATTGGGGAGATGGAAGTAATTATCCTATGCTAACAAGTATTTCAATAGGTCTAAATGTTAACTTTTAAAAGAAATTAATGATGAAAAGATTGTATTTTATAATAATAGGATTGACTACTATATTATTTGCCGCATGTGACCTTGATGAAGTGCCAGTAGATACTGGGTCTAAGGAAGTAATCTTTGGTTCAGAAAGTGGTATGGAATTATATACTAATTCATTTTATGGCCTTTTGCCTACGCCCAAGGATGGAGTATTCATGGGTGACGATACTTCCGATCTTATTTCACGAAATGGTGTAGACACTTATTTGGCACCTGGAGCTTTAAGTCCTGTAACAAGTTCAGGGTGGAATTGGACGAATTTACGAAACATAAATTATTTCATTGAAAATGCTGAAAATAGTTCGGTTAGTGGGAAAAATCATTTTTTAGGGCTTGCTCGATTTTTCCGTGCATATTTCTACTTTGAAATGGTTAAGCGTTTTGGAGATGTACCATGGGTTGATAAAACAATTGATGTTGATGACGAAGACAGGTTATACGGGGAACGTACAAGCCGTTTTGAGGTTATGGATCACGTGTTAGATGATTTGAATTATGCGATTGAGAATATATCCTTGACATCAGATGCAACTTCTACAAGAATTACAAAAAATGTAGCACGAGCCTATAAGACAAGGATTTGTCTTTATGAAGCGTCGATTCGGAAGTATCATACTGATTATGGGATGCAAAGTTCAGCTAATGCTTGGTATCAAGAAGTAATAAAGGCTGCAAATGAAATCCAAGGTTTCAGTTTGCATCAAAGCGGTGATCAACAAATGTCGTATAGGGAACTTTTTATTACCAAAACACCTTATACAGATGAAACTATTTTAGCAGTAACATTGGATGCTGAATTGCAAGTGTTCAGCTCAGCTAACAGGAGGTTTATTAGTCCAACATATGGACACCGCCCGGGCTTAACACGTCATTTTGTAAATACTTATCTTAATTTAGATGGTACTCCTTTCACCAATGATGGAAATTATGCAACAACACAATTTGTCGATGAAGTAAAAGGTAGAGATTTAAGGCTAAAACAGACTATTCGCTTGGGAGATTATATGCGAACAGAAAATGGAGTGCCAGTTGTAGCCCCTCCAAATTTCAATCAGTCATTTACAGGATATCAACCAATTAAATGGATGTATGATGAACGATTCCCTTATGATGATGAAAATCGTAATGATAATGCACACATTATAATGCGTTGGGCTGAAGTACTTTTAAATAATGCCGAAGCTTTAGCTGAATTAGGGTTGATGACAAATTCAAAATGGAGTACTACTATTGGTGCTCTGCGTCAACGAGCAGGTATAACAGGGTCAACCCTTACCAGTATGCCAACTGTAGCGGATCCATATTTAGTAAATTATTATAATGGGAAATTCACTGATCCAATTCTATTGGAAATAATGCGAGAAAGAGCTGTTGAAATGGTATTTGAAGGGCTTCGTCCCGATGATTTGATTCGATGGCATGTCGGAGAATTGTTTGAGCAGGCACCAATGAATGGAATATATGTGCCAGCATTGGGTGAGTATGATTTAAACGAGGATGGTATTATGGATGTATTATTCTATCAAGGTGCAAAACCAGTTCCTTCTAATCCCTCAGTAGCATTAGTAGATGTAACCAATTCATCTTCACCTGGACGGATACAATTGTCAAATGGTACTTCCGGTGAGGTTGTTTGGAATCCAGGAGTACGTGAATGGTTGGATAAAAAATATTTGTATCCTATTCCAGAAACAGATCGAATTAAAAATCCAGCCTTAGGTCAGAATCCTGGATGGGAGTAATTTTATTAGAACAATATCCAACACTGTACGTGTGATAAAATAATGCTAACGGTTGGGATACCACTATTTCGTGGATTAATCTTTAAAGCTTATTGGTGAACTTTAATAGGCTGGAAGTGTGAGTGTTTCCAATGTCTGGAATATTTCTCTATCAAATTATACCGAGGACAAAAGGTTCGATTTTATTTTTATTGATCTACCTATTTGTCCTACGGTATATGTAAAATGATGGCAGGTTTGTTTATGATGCTTATTTGTCGGATAATTTTTTTTATTTCTGATTAGATGTTTGTTTTATCAGGATTATTATCAGGAGCGACATTGAACTGCTTAAGGTGATTACCTGTATAAACCACAATTGAATGTGGGACATTATTTACATATTTTATAAAAAACTAATAATGAAGATTAATTTTATTATTCTTTTTATTACATGTGCTACTCTTAATCTAAGTGCACAAAAACTTGATTGGTATAGCTACTGGGGGAGCTCGTCTGCCGGTAGCCAGATAGAACCTGTACGAATGGTTGTTGACGGAGATGGATATATATATTTATCCGCTTTATTTGGAGGAACTGAGGTAAATGTGTTGGGCAATACTGTTGAGAGTCTATCTTCAACAGATAAAGGAGATGCCTTAATCGTTAAAATGTCATCTGATAAAGCTGAAATTTGGAAACATGTACTGGCTGGAACTAGTAATAGCATCGTTTCAATAAGCGAGATTGTAGTTGACAATGATAATAATCTAATAGTAACTGGCACATTTACAGGAGTCTTAAGGGGTGACGATTCGAATTCAATCGTTATGGAAGATCCCAGCGGTTTTTCTGAAAAAGCAATGTTTGTTATCAGGTATGATCCACAAGGTAATGTTTTGAATATGTGGCAAGTACCTTCTGAGGAAATTGCCGTTGGAGGATTAGCTGTTGATAAAGATAACAATGTTGTTGTATCTGGTTCTTTTAATAGTGAAATGTCTTTTGATCCTAACGATTTGAATACAATGATAGGTAGTATTGATTATAATCTACAGTTCTTTGTCGTTAAATATTCTTCAGAAGGGGAGTTGATCTGGTCGAAATACACTAACAGTGAAGATGTCTCTTTTTCAAACGCTTTTGTAAAAACTGATACCGCTGCTAATATATATATAGGCGGAACTTTTACAGGAGAATTTACATTTGCAGGCAGTACTTTAACAACAGCAGCAGGAGTAGACGATTTGTTTCTTGTTAAATATTTGGCTGATGGTACAGAAAGTTGGTCGAAGCGTATCGGGGGTACACGTAACGATAAAGCAGCTGCAGTTGAAGTTAGCAATTATGGTGATGTTGCTATAAGTGCCAGTTATTACAGTGAAGATATAACAGTCTCAGGAACCTCATACATACTGCAGAATGGTTTTGCAAGCACTGGGGATGCCACACAATATCACCTTGGTGTTTTTACATTTAATCAGAATAGCGGTAACTATAGATGGTGGTATAGCTTTGGTCGTGGATCTACTGTTAACGGAGGAGGTGGAGCTGCTGCGTATTTGCGCTGTTCTGATGAAGGTGTTTGGTATGTTGGAGGCCAGACTTCAAACCGATTTGGCGATCTATATACTTATGAGAATTTTGGAGGTAACGATAGATACGGAATGCGACTTTTTGATGGTACTTGGGTTCAGCACAATACAAATGGGGGTGCCGATGCTATTTTTCTTGTTCTTAACCGTGAAGGGAAGCCATGCTCAATTGCCCGTCCAGGTGGAGTACAAACTGAAGAGATGCAAGATG
Organism: Sunxiuqinia sp. A32; assembly: GCF_052690465.1. Taxonomy (NCBI): domain Bacteria; kingdom Pseudomonadati; phylum Bacteroidota; class Bacteroidia; order Marinilabiliales; family Prolixibacteraceae; genus Sunxiuqinia; species Sunxiuqinia sp. A32. Next base: position 127,897 of record NZ_JBQYLI010000014.1, on the reverse strand, counting down.
TCGCGCTTAGTCCAGATAAAAAAAGTGTTTATATGTTATTTAATATAAACGTTCGAGATAATGAGATTTTCACATGTGTAGATAATCTCTGGGACAGTTATACTGATATCAAGATTTATGGAAGGAAGGCAATGTATACACTCTTGCAAGTTTATTGTCCTGAGACACCTGTGGATTCTAAATATTCTAATTTATATAAAGGAGTTTTTGCTTCTACAATAATTGCAAAGTATACTTTCCCCGAATTAACCCCTAGTGAATTGCCTGCATATGAAACTAATGAAACCTATGTACAAGAGTTGTCAATTACTTCACCTGAAGGTACGCAGTCCTTTTATCAAATGATGGTACCTGAAGAGATGAACTTTATTAATAATGCATTAAGTGGGACTATAACTCAGGGTGGTGTTTATTACTTTGGAGTAATGGCAATTGATAGTACCGAATTACCTGGTAAAATAACTTATTATGCACAAGATCCAAATCTCGAATCTATTCGTGGCAACAGTCGGAATGTTCGCTACATGAAATTGTCAAATGAGGCTGAAGAAGGCATTCAAACTGCAATGAATAGCATAACAACTATCAATAATGTTGTTTTCTATCCAACTGTGTGTTCTGATTACCTAAATATAAAGACCGACGAAAGTAATTATTTTGTTAGAATTTACTCTCAAGCTGGCGTGCTGGTTGGTATATATCAGAACGTTACTAGAGTCCCAGTAAATAACTTTCAGAGAGGACTCTATTTTGTGCTATTGCAACTTCCCACCGGAGATTTTTCACAGGCAAAAATTATTGTTGAATAGAGGGTAGAAGAGTAGGGTGGATTGAGTAATCAGTTATCTGAATAGGGATAAGATTGTGGGAGTGAATTTAAACCAAATTATACTCTTTGCGATACTTCTGTTGCCCTTATCATTTTTATATTTTTATTACTATGATAACAAAATCGTATTTCTTTCTGATTTTTACGCTGAATATTATACTGTTAACTACCTTCGAGGGTGACTACGCTTACGCAGGAGTAATCAGTTCAAAAGAATCAGCTTATTTAGTTGATAATGCAAGTATTATCTCGGGGATTGTTAAAACAAATAATGGTGTGCCTATTAGTGGTGCAGTTGTAAGTGACGGATATTCAGTTGTTCAAACTGACGAGACAGGGCACTATAGTTTTACTCGTAACTATAGCTCTGAATTCGTTTTTATTTCACTACCGGAAACCTACGAAGTACCGGTAGATGAAAAGAAAATACCTAAGCTGTATTTACGTATCAATGATAATGTTAATTATTCGTATGATTTTGTGCTCACTCCTTTTGTGGATGGAGGAAAGGCAGATTCTACACATGTCTTGATAGCTTTGTCTGATCCACAGGTACAGGCGGATTATGAAACATGGCGATTTCGGAACGAAACTATTCAGGATGTCATCAAATTGAAAAATTCTTATCCTGAGGGTACAAATTTCTATGGAGTTGTTGTTGGAGATCTAGTTTGGGATGAATATCATAGATTGAGTGAGCATACAACCTCTTGCAGTGAACTTGAATTTCCTGTATTTCAGGTGATTGGTAATCATGATCATGATATGAATATTTCCGATGATTTTCATGCGGATCATTATTTTAAAGATGCTTATGGACCTACCTATTATTCCTTTAATAGGGGGAAGATTCATTATGTTGTATTGGATGATATCGAATATTTAGGAGGTAAAGCATATGCACATAATGTTACACAAAATCAAATTAATTGGTTAAAAAAAGATTTAGCTTTTGTGCCTGAGGATAAAACAATAGTTATGTGTGTGCATGCTCCTCTTGTAGGTTCTTTCGTTTTAAACAGGGGTGAATTATTTGATCTCATGGGAGGAAGAAGATCAATTCAACACGTTATATCGGGACATCATCATAAAAATACCAATTATGAAATTAATAGTAGGTTAATTGATCATACATTGGGTGCGGTGCAGGGAGGCTTTTGGTCGGGCAATTATTGTCCTGACGGAACACCGAATGGTTATGGCGTATTTCAGGCTGGAGATCAGGGGTATGATAATTGGTATTATAAATCTACAGGATATAGTAAAGATTATCAGTTTAATGCCTATCCTGTAAATAGTGTAGATACTGGTGAGGGGAAACTAGATTGTATTATTGCTAATGTTTGGAATTATGATAGTAAATGGATTGTGAATATATATGAAGATGGAGAAAAGCATCCGATGCAGCAGTATTCTGGGAATGATCCGGAAATGTACGATTTTTTTGCAGAAGGAGGTGATACTAGGCCTAACTATCCAGGTATTGATGGAGGCACTATAGCTTCCAGAAATTGCGGTTCGGTGGCTACAAACCATTTGTTTTTTTATAAACCCACAAATCCTGATGCTGATTTTGTGGTAGAGATTACCGATCGATTTGGAGAGGTGTACCGTAAAAAGTTACTCCATAACATGATGGTAGCAACTTTTAAAGAAACTAATGGAGACTGGAAGTATGAACAGGATTTTAATACTTTACCCAGTTACCCGAATCAGTATATTGATGCAACAGGGTTGGCTAAAGGTACTTTTGTACAGGGGCATTCACCCGAAGGCTGGTATGCCTCTACCTCAGGTAATATTCGTCCTACTGGGAATGAAAGTGACTCATGGTCGTATTTTAACTATTATAGAATTAATAATGGTTCTCAAACCGATGGGTGGCTATATTCGTTTGGTGAAGGTAATCCATCATCAAAAACAGAAAACTCATTAGATCGCAGCCTAGGATCCTTAATATCATATGATAACAGATGCATTAGCTTTGGTGTATTGATTGAGAATAATACCGATCAAACGATCAGAAGTGTTGGGATAGATTATACGGGTAAAATGTGGCGTGCAGGCGACGATCCCCTTTCGGAACAGGAACTTACCTTTTCCTATAAACTAAATCCTGATGTTATAGGTATACGTGACCGTAAAACTTGGATAGGAGAAGTTGAGAGCATCATTGTAGATTCTTTATCTTTTATCTCTCCGTCTGATAACACAGCTGCACAAATGTATACCCCAAACACACAGATTAATGGAGAGGATGCTGCTAATCAAGCTGTTGTAAAAGGTGTAATTAATGTTACTCTAGAACCTGGAGATGTAATTCTTTTGCGCTGGATGGACAATGATAACAGGGGTAACGATCATGCCCTTTCTATCGATAATTTAATCGTAACGGCTTTTTTCAATCCAGTAATCACTTCTGTTGATGATGCTAAACAAAGCAGATATAGCATGTATAATAATGGAAATGTTTTGTATTTCAGCAAAATACCGAAAGGAGATGTTGAGGTGTATGATATCATGGGAAACCTGCTTTATCGTAACAAAATCAGCTTAAATGTTCTTCACCTTAATAGTATCAAGAAACATGGGATTTATCTGGTTCGGTATGGTAATATCATTCAGAAAATACTATTATAATATTATGCATAGATTATTTAAAGATAAGACCAAGTTAGGGGTCTTTATAGCGGTTACGTTTGGATATGGAATGTTTTATGTCTGTAGGTTAAGCATAAGTGTACTAAAAAAAAGTATAGTAGATGATGGTTTTCTTTCCGAATCCCAGATTGGTATCATAGGCTCTGCATTGTTTTTTTCTTATGCTATTGGTAAACTTTTTAACGGTTTTCTGGCTGACAGACTGAATATCCGTTTTTTTATGTCGGGAGCACTACTAATATGTGTGCTTGTTAATTTTATGCTTGGTGTAAAAGTTGCATTTACATTATTCGTTGTTCTTTGGGCTATTAATGGGTGGTTTCAATCAGTAGGTTCTCCAAGTAGTATTATTGCCCTTAAGCGGTGGTATTCTGAGAAAAGTTTTGGTACTGTCTATGGATTTTGGAGTGCAAGTCATAACATAGGAGAAGCAGTATCTTTTATTGTTATTGCTTTTATTGTAAGTGTTTTTGGCTGGCAATACGGATTTTTTAGTGCGGCATTATTAGGATTGTTGGGGGTGTGTGTTATCTTTTTCTTTTTAATACCCCGACCAACAGGAATACTTCAAAGTGAAATATTAGTTGATGAGCCGGGGAATATTGGGAAAATGCAACTAGCTGTTTTGAAAAATCCGGAAATATGGATATTAGCAATAGCAAGCGCGTTTATGTATATAGCACGCTATGCTGTAAATAGCTGGGGAATCTTTTTTCTTGAAACCGAGAAAAACTATTCTGTTATTCAGGCCAGCACTTTAATATCTATTAGTTCCATTTTCGGAGTTGTCGGAACTGTTTTCTCCGGATTATTATCTGATAAACTTTTTAAAGGGAATCGCTCTTTACCTGCTGTCATAATGTCGGCGATTAATTTATTGGCATTAATCCTTTTTCTAGTTGTACCTGCCGGCTATTATATCTTTGATATAACCAGTATGGTTCTTTTTGGTATTTCTATTGGTGTCCTTATTTGTTTTTTAGGTGGATTAATGGCTGTTGAAATAGCTCCAAACGAAGCAACGGGTGCTGCAGTTGGTATGATTGGGATAAGCAGTTACATCGCTGCAGGTATTCAGGATATAGTTAGTGGTAATTTGATAGAATCAAATAAGCGGATTTTATCGGGTGTCAGTTCTTATAATTTTTCATCGATAAAATATTTCTGGGTATCTGCTGCATTAATTTCCCTTGCACTTTTAATTTTTATTTGGAATAAGCATCGGCAAAATTCAAGTAGAATGAGCAGAACTGAATATAAAATCTTGAGACGATACTATTAGTCATGCTACATTTTGAGCCAAAGCTGAAATTGCTAAATAGATAAAACTATCTTTTTCATCCTTGGCTTGATTTATAGCAGTTGAAAATTGACAAGAACTTAACCAGCTTAGCTTATAGGTACGTAGTGTTTTTATTTTGTAAGCTGATTAATTAACATTTTTAATTATTTCCTGTCAAAACGATCAAACGGGGCAGACATTATTATTAAATTTTATCCTTCAAAGAAGGATGTATAAATCTATTTAAAAGATGAAAAAACTTATTTTTTTAATTTTTACGTGCTTCATATTGGGGGCATTTGCAAGTGAGAATTCAGATTTCAATCTAAGGCTAATGTCCTTTAATCTGAGATATGATAATGATATTGATGGTGAAAACTGTTGGGAAAATCGTAAACTACCGTGTGCTGAAATGATCAAAGGAATTAGTCCTGATGTTTTTGGTATTCAGGAAGGGCTTGAAGAACAGGTTAATTTTTTAGATTCGATACTAGAAAATTATGCGTGGATAGGAATAGGAAGAGATTCTTTAAGTATTCAGAACGAATATTCAGCAATATTTTATAAAAAGGATGAATTTGAATTACTTGAATCGGGGACATTCTGGTTAAGTGAAACGCCAACAATTTCATCAAAAGGTTGGGATGCGAAATTCCCACGAATTGTCACTTGGGTGATTCTTAAAAGCAAGCAATCGGGAAAGAAAGCATTAGTCGTTAATACTCATTTGGATCATAAAGGAATGGTTGCCCAACAGCAATCGATAAAACTTATTATTGATCGGGTAAAACAACAAACTAAGGATGGAATGCTAACTTTTGTAATGGGTGATTTTAACGCTTTGCCTGGTAATCCAATATTTGAACCTATATTGGAATTCATGTATTCTGCTAGGGCCGAAGCTTGTAAAACGGATTCTGTTGTGTCGTATAATGGATTTGGGATTGAAAATGATACCAAAATCATTGATCATATTTTTTATCTCGGAGCTACTGCAGATACGTTTCAAACAATAACTAAAAATTACGGAGTGTCTTATCTTTCTGACCATTACCCTATTGTAGCCGATTTTACGTTGCATTGAGCAGGTTCGTCTGATTAGCCTTTGAAAGTTGTATTCAAAGGTCTATAGAAATCGCATTTGCATATGTAGAAAATATATTGAATTTAAATATTCTTTAATCCATTTCTCAGGGCATAATCCTGAAACAAAAACTATAAAAACATGAGAGTAACGATATTAACAATGATGTGTCTTTTTACTTTTACTTTCACTATGGCACAAGAAAAAGAGCTTACACTGATTGTTAGTCAAGAGCAGTACAATCAGCTTCAAAAACACTTTAAACTTGAACAAAAAATAGAGAGCAAATATATAGACTGGGCAAAGTTTTATCGGTATGAAGAATTAAATGATAGCATATCAAAACCCGTTTCAGTTGTTTTCATTGGTAACTCAATAACTGACAGATGGTATAAAAATCATTCTGAATTCTTTGTTGAAAATGATTTTACTGGAAGGGGTATCGGAGGACAAACAACTAGTGAGATGCTGGTTCGCTTTCAGTCTGATGTGATTGATTTACAGCCGGAAACGGTTGTTATTTTGGCAGGTATTAACGATATAGCCCAAAACAATGGAATAATATCGAAAAAACATATTTTACAAAATATACAATCAATGTGTGAACTGGCCGAGCTTCATAATATTGAACCAGTCCTTTGCTCTATATTGCCAGCCAGACGTTTTAACTGGAACAAGGAGTTGAATCCGGTTCAGGATATACTTGACATGAATAAAATGATTAAACAATATGCTGAAGAAAATGATCTGATTTATGTTGATTATTATTCTGCTATGGTCGATAAATTTGGCGGACTTCCCGGAAAGTATGCAGACGATGGAGTACATCCGACTCTCGAAGGGTATTCGGTAATGGAACCCATTATTTTAAATTCCTTAAAGAAAATTTCAAAATAACAGAATTTCACAGATGTAACTCAAGTTGACTTGTCCTAAAATCTAGTGAATTAAATATTATCTGATTAATGTATACAGCTGATTTGTATGGAAATAGGTTGACAGATCTTAATGATATCCATTGAAACCGTTGAAGGTACCTTCAACGGTTTTTTCATGCATTAAATTACGCGTTTTGGATGGCAGCAAATGAAGGAGATTGCTGGCTTTTTTCTGTTTTTGTTGGATCACTTGCGAAAAATGTGTGCACTCGATTTTAGGAGGAAATTTTTTTAAAAATGAGAATAGGTGCAGCAATTGTTGCAAAAGGAAATTAATGACATTTTGTGTTCTGTTGTATGACCTTATTTTCATTTGTTCGTTTCTTATTTTCTTTTGAATTAATTGTTTGTAAGATAGTTGGTATTCAATGTTCAGGTTGCTACTTTTATCTAAAGTAGATCAATTTAGATAAATGGCTAAAGGAATAAAAACAGGAGGTCGGAAAAAAGGAACACCCAACAGGGTGTCAGGCACGATTAAAGAGATGCTTAATACAGCAATCTGTAAAGAGCTTGAAACGCTACCAAAATTACTTTCTGAATTAGAACCAAAAGAAAGGTTAGATGCAATTATTAAGTTACTCCCATATTTGACATCTAAAGCCAAAGAAGATGATTCCGCTGAATCCCCTGCGGAAAAGTTTACGAGTTTTAGCAAGATGGTGGCTGAGAAGATGAAGGAAGCAAATGAACGAATGCAAAAAAAGGCAAGTTAGTTCATTTGAAGCAGTGGGGTATTAGTTCAGTTCCAATTTGTAATCCAGCAGTGTTATTTAATTTGAGTTTTGTGTGCTCATTTGTGTGTATAAAAAGAAAAAGCTGCATTCAGCAATCGATGCAACTTTTTGAAAATCAGGTGGAGAATAGCGGAATCGAACCGCTGACCTTTTGACTGCCAGTCAAACGCTCTAGCCAACTGAGCTAATCCCCCAAATTAATATTGTGTCAGAACTTTTTGCATCGGATTAGCGAAGTTGCTTGTCCCGAAATATCGGGAAGCTAATCCCCCAACTTTTTGCTCGGCAAATATAATAATATTTTTAAAATCAGCTCAAGAAATATTTTTGGTTTGGTTTTTGCATTTTATGGGTGAAGCCATCTAATTAAACATTCACTTTTAAAATCTAATGTCATGAAAACCAAGAAAACAAAGAAAGCCGATTTGGAAGGTAAAAGACCATTGTTGTTTGCTATTTCAATGGTACTTTCACTCGGATTTGTATTGCTTGCATTCAGTTGGAAAACTCCTGTGGAACCTGCAACAACGTTTGAGCCATATGTGCTGGATTCGCCAGATGAGATTTTCATTCCACGTACAAAAGAAGAGAAAAAGGAAATTGCACCTCCACCAAAGGTGGTTGATATTATTGAGTTGGTAAGCAATGAAACTGAAATTGAAGATGAGGATTTGGATATTTTTGATACGGAAAACAATGATGAAGGGATTGATGTTGAGGCATTAATGAATCTTAGTTCGGGTGATGAGGAAGATGATGACGATGAAACAATTTATTACTTTGTCGATGAAAAACCTGAATTTCCTGGTGGGATGAATTCCCTCTTAAAATTTATTTCAAACAGCGTAAAGTACCCCATTGTTGCTCAGGAAAATGGTATTCAGGGGAAGGTAATTGTCGGTTTTGTTGTTAATAAAGATGGAGAGGTTAGTGATGCAACTGTTATGCGTAATGTTGATGCATCGCTGGATAAGGAGGCGTTAAGAGTTGTCAATATGATGCCAAAATGGAAGCCTGGGAAACAATCGGGTAGAGCTGTGAGGGTCCGATATGTTGTGCCAATTAGTTTTGTACTTCAATAAGATTTACATACAAAAAAATTGGATAACAATTATTTTCAAAAAGGGGTTCTTGCATATGAAGATTATTTTTTATCTTTAACCCCTCAAACTAAAAAATGTTGCTAAAGCAGAATAAACTTGTAAAACTGAATTATGGAATTAAAGAAATCACCAAAGGCTGATCTAGAGAGCAAAAGAAGCATTTTTGTTCAGCTAGGGTTGGTGCTCTCGCTTGGACTTTGCTTGTTGGCTTTCGAATGGACTTCGAAAGTAGATCAGGTAAGTTCTCTTGGTTCAATGAACCAGCAAGAAGTTGAAGATGAGATCATTCCAATTACCCGTCAAGAAGAAGTAAAACCACCACCACCACCACCACCACCAAAAGTTGTTGAGGTGTTAAATATTGTGGACGATGAGACTGAGATTGAAGACGAACTTGAAATTGAAGATACTGAAGCAGATGATGAAACTGTTATTGATGTAGCTCCAGTTATTCAAGAAGAAGAAGAAGAAGAAGAAGAAGGTCAGATTTTCTTTATTGTTGAGGAAATGCCTGAATTCCCTGGAGGAGAGTTAGCTCTTCGTAAGTTCATTGCAAATGCGATTAAATATCCAGTGATCGCACAGGAGAATGGAATTATGGGAAAAGTATACGTGAATTTTGTTGTTGATAAAGACGGAAGTGTGACAAATGCACGTATTGCTCGTGGTGTTGACCAATCATTGGATAAAGAAGCACTGCGTGTGGTGAACAACCTTCCAAAATGGAAACCTGGAAAACAAAGAGGTAAATCAGTGAGGGTGTCCTACACTGTGCCAATTAGCTTTGTACTACAGTAAGATATTTTTAGCATATGGAAATCCTGGTTCCGTTTTTTTCGGGGCCAGGTTTTTTTATGGATTCAATTTGTAAAGAATGATAGATCGATTACCCATACATGAATCCGCTATTTTAGTCGGACTTATAAATCAGGATCAGGATGAAAAGCAAGCGCAGGAATACCTGGATGAGCTTGAATTTTTGGCTGATACAGCTGGTGCTGTGGTGAAGAAGCAATTTTTTCAGCGTTTGGATGTGCCGAATCCTGCAACGTTTGTTGGTTCCGGTAAGTTGGAGGAGATTGATAATTACATCAAGGTTCATGATATTGATACGGTTATTTTTGATGATGAATTGACTCCTACCCAACTTCGAAATATCGAGCGCAATCTTGAATGTAAAGTGCTTGATCGGACCAATCTCATTTTGGATATTTTTGCGAAACGGGCACAAACAGCTCACGCAAAAACGCAGGTTGAGTTGGCGCAATATCAGTATTTGCTGCCTAGACTGACACGTATGTGGACCCACCTTGAACGGCAACGCGGGGGTATTGGTATGCGAGGTCCTGGTGAAACACAGATTGAGACCGACCGACGAATCATTTTAGATAAAATTGCACGGCTTAAGTTACAGCTCAAGAAAATTGATAAGCAAAAGGCTACTCAACGGAAGAACAGAGGGAAGTTGGTGCGTGTTGCATTGGTTGGTTACACGAATGTTGGAAAGTCAACGATCATGAACTTGCTAAGTAAGTCAGAGGTATTTGCTGAAAATAAGCTTTTTGCAACGCTTGATACTACGGTTCGAAAAATGGTGATTGGAAATTTACCATTTCTTTTAGCTGATACGGTCGGTTTTATACGCAAGTTGCCACACGGGTTGGTCGAATCATTTAAATCAACATTGGATGAAGTTCGTGAAGCAGATGTCCTTTTACATGTTGTGGATATTTCGCATCCCGGTTTTGAAGAGCAGATTGACACGGTAAATGAAACTTTGGCTGAAATTAAGGTTGGAGAGAAGCCTTCAATTTATATCTTCAATAAGATAGATGCTTTCCAGTATGTTGAGAAAGATGATGATGATTTAAGTCCTAAAACCAGGGAAAACTATTCATTGGAAGAATTGAAGAATAGCTGGATGGGGAAGAAAAATACTCCCTCACTTTTTATCTCAGCCGTGGAAAAGGATAATATCAATGAATTTAAACAGCTTCTTTACGAGGAGGTTAAAAAAATTCATATTACCCGTTTCCCATATAACGACTTCTTATATGATTCGGCATGGATAAATCCGGAAGAATAGCATTGTTGGAAAAAATGCTATTCTGTTTTGTCATCATTATTCAACACTAGCGAATAAATATCTGTTCTCCGGTCCTTAAGGTTCCTGACGGCTCCAAATGAGTGCAATTCCTTTAACAAGTCCATATCAACATCTGCAACCAGAATCATTTCGGTGTTTGCAGTAGCTTCAGCTTTAATACCGGTTGTGGGGAACGAGAAATCACAGGGAGTAAACACAACAGCCTGAGCAAACTGGATGTCCATGTTCTCGACTTTGGGAAGATTCCCAACACTGCCTGCAATAGCTACATAGCACTCGTTTTCTATCGCTCTGGCCCTTGCACAATAGCGAACACGAGAGTATCCATTTTGGGTATCTGTCAGAAATGGAACAAATAAGATATTCATACCTTGATTCGCTAATATTCTTGGAAGCTCAGGAAACTCAACATCGTAACAAATTAGAATTCCAATCGGGCCACAATCTGTTTCAAATGTTTGAACCTGTGTTCCACCTTTTAATCCCCAGCATTTTGTTTCGTCTGGTGTTACATGAATTTTCTCAAAGTATTCATATGTACCATTACGACGGCACAGGTAACCAACATTGTAAAGATCATCGTCTTTAACCAGTGGCATACTGCCAGTTATGATATTAATATTGTAGCTAATTGCCAATTGAATAAATCGGTCGCGGATAGGAATTGTGAATTCAGCCAGCTTTCGGATTGCTTCTGCTTCGCTCAAATGATTGTATTGAGCCATCAATGGCGCATTGAAAAATTCCGGGAACAGAATGAAATCACTTTTGTAACTGGAAACCGCATCTACAAAAAACTCTACCTGCTCAAACAATTCATCTATGCCTTTATAAAGGCGCATTTGCCATTGTATTAACCCAAGTCGAACAACCGATTTGCTCATCAGCTTCAATGGTCGCTCTTCGTAAAAAATGTTGTCCCACTGAAGCAGGACGGCAAATTCCTTTGATTCACTATCACCGGGCATATAACCTTTCAGTACTTTTTTTACGTGAAATTCATTGGCCAATTGAAAAGTTAAAGTAGGATCATATAATTCTTTGAACTTGACCTTTTGAATAAATTCCTTAGGGGTCATTTCTTTTGAATGTTTATGATAGTTGGGGATCCGTCCTCCAAAAATAATTGCTTTAAGATTCAATTGTTCGCAGAGTTCTTTTCTTGCATCATATAACCGTCTTCCAATTCTTAGTCCTCTATATTCAGGTCTTATGAAGACATCAATACCATATAATACATCTCCTTTGCGGGTGTGTGTATTGAAGGTATAATTTCCGGTTATTTCTTTATAGGTATGGTTATCTCCAAAGTGAATATATTTTACAATGATTGAAAGAGCGCAACCAACAACAACGTCATTAACCAAAACAGCAAGCTGCCCTTCGGGAAAAATCTCGAGTAACTTTAAAAAATGATGTTCTTTCCAATAAGCACCCGGCCAGTTCGGATAAGCTTGAATCATAGAAAGTTTTAGTTCTTCGTAATCATTTGCCTGCAAAGTTCTCAGCTCAATTTTGTCTATTTTGTCCATCATTTTTCAATATTTAAGGTTCTCCTAAATTATAAGTTTTTAAGCACGTAATTGTTGATTAAGACATAAAATAAATAGTTGTTTTCAATTTTCATTTTAGGGCTTTTCAATTCTCAGTGCCGTAATAAATTAGCTTTTATTGGTGAGATAGCTCAAAAAAATACATCCAAATACGAATGAATTAATTAACACAAAATTTACACCGGTCTGGTGTTTAATGGTCAGTAAGTCAGCGTGATGTGCTAAATCTAATTTAATTATTCTTAGAACCGTTTTAAATTAACTATTTTAGCAATTCATTTATTGGCTGAAATGTACCATACGCCTACTTTTGTGGGACTTTATAGTATTTGGTTTAATGTATTAATATAAATTGGTTATCCTATGAGCAATTTTCTAACTGCCTCTATCGGAAGAAAGTTTATCATGAGTCTTTCTGGACTTTTTCTGATGATGTTCATTTGTGTGCACTTGGGCATTAACCTGCTGTTAATTTTCGATGACAGCGGTGATTTGTTTAATCAAGGCGCGCACTTTATGGCAACAAATCCTTTAATAAAAATTATGGAGCCTGTATTAGGGCTTGGATTTATTGTACATATCGTCTGGTCATTCATTTTGAGTTACAAAAACTATCAGGCCAGACCTGTTTCTTATTCAAAAACGAATCAATCTGATTCCAGCACCTGGGCATCTCGTAATATGTTGGTTCTTGGAGCGTTGGTTTTGGTATTCTTAGTAACGCACGTCATGAATTTCTTCTGGAAAATTAAATTTACCGGTGATCCATTGTTGGATCATGTTTTGGTAAATGGTGAAGAAATGGAGAATACTTATGCATTGGTTTCAGTACTTTTCAAATCCAGTGTAATCTATGGAATTGTTTACATCCTGGGAGGTATTTTATTAGGACTTCATTTGGGTCACGGTTTTTGGTCGTCTTTCCAAACGCTTGGATTTGCGAATAAAATCTGGTTAAAAAGACTACAAATTGTTGGTCAAGTATTTGCTATTCTGGTAGCAATTGGATTCTCTGTTATTCCATTGTATTTCCTGATTAAATTTTAATCGAAAAGAAACTGTATTATGAGCGTATTAAATTCGAAAATACCTGAAGGGCCTTTAGCCCAGAAGTGGACAAATTATAAAAATCACCAGAAACTGGTGAACCCAGCCAACAAACGTAAATTGGATGTGATTGTTGTTGGAACTGGTTTAGCTGGTGGCGCTGCTGCTGCTTCACTTGGAGAAATGGGTTTCAATGTAAAAAACTTTACCATTCAGGATTCACCACGTCGCGCACACTCTATCGCGGCACAGGGTGGTATCAATGCAGCAAAAAATTATCCAAACGATGGCGATTCAGTTTATCGTTTGTTTTATGATACAATTAAAGGTGGTGACTATCGTGCACGGGAAGCTAATGTTCATCGTTTAGCAGAAGTGAGTAACAGCATCATCGACCAATGTGTAGCTCAAGGTGTACCTTTTGCTCGCGAATATGGTGGCTTGCTAGACAATCGTTCATTCGGTGGAGCGCAGGTTAGCCGTACTTTCTATGCCCGGGGACAAACTGGTCAGCAATTGTTGTTGGGTGCTTACCAGGCGTTGATGCGCCAGGTGAATGCCAAAACTGTTACCATGTATACTCGTTGTGAGTTGGTTGACATTGTTATTGTTGATGGAAAAGCTCGTGGAATCATTACCCGCGATTTGGTAACTGGTGAAACTCAACGTCATTTTGGTCATGCAGTTGTTTTGGCGACTGGAGGTTATGGAAATACGTTCTTCCTTTCAACCAATGCAATGGGATCAAATGGATCGGCTGCTGTTAAAGCATACCACAAAGGAGCAATGTTTGCAAATCCTTGTATGGCTCAGATTCACCCAACATGTATTCCTGTTCATGGTGAGTTCCAGAGTAAGCTGACTTTGATGTCGGAGTCACTTCGTAACGATGGACGTATTTGGGTTCCAAAGAAGAAGGAAGATGCTGAAGCCATTCGTGCAGGTAAAAAGAAACCTACTGATTTATCAGAAGAAGAAAGAGATTATTACTTGGAGCGTCGTTACCCTGCATTTGGTAACCTGGTTCCTCGTGATGTTGCATCACGTGCAGCAAAAGAACGTTGTGATGCAGGATTCGGTGTTGGAACAGGCCTGGCTGTTTATCTTGATTTCAAATCGGCAATTGATCGTTTGGGTAAAGATGTGATTGAAGCACGTTATGGAAACTTGTTCCAGATGTACGAGAAAATCGTTGACGAAAATCCATACGAAACACCAATGATGATATACCCTGCAATCCACTACACAATGGGTGGTATCTGGGTTGATTATGAATTGCAAACAACTATTCCTGGTTTGTTTGCTGCTGGTGAAGCTAACTTCTCAGATCATGGGGCAAACCGTTTGGGAGCCTCTGCATTGATGCAAGGTTTGGCTGATGGATATTTCGTTCTTCCATATACTATTCAAAATTACTTGGCTGATGAGATTGCGACTCCTCGCATGACTACTGAAGAGCCAGAATTTGTTGAAGCTGAAAAAGCGGTAAAAGACCGTTTCGCAAAATTGTTAGCCATTAAAGGAAAACGTTCTGTTGACAGCATACACAAAGAGCTTGGCTTGGTAATGTGGGATTTCGTTGGAATGGGACGTAACAAAGAAGGTCTTGAAAATGCAATCAAGCGTATTGCTGAAATCAAGAAAGAATTCTGGTCGAACGTTCGTATTCCTGGAAACAAAGAAGGAATGAACATTGAATTGGAGAAAGCCAGCCGTTTGGCAGATTTCCTTGAGGTTGGTGAACTTATGGCTCGTGATGCACTGAACCGCGAAGAATCTTGTGGTGGACACTTCCGTGAAGAGTATCAGACACCGGAAGGGGAAGCTCTTCGTCAGGATGATAAATTTGCATACGTTTCATGCTGGGAATTCAAAGGTGATGATAAAGAGCCTGCGATGCACAAAGAAAACCTGGTATATGAAAACGTAAAAATGGTTCAACGTAATTACAAATAGGCTTTTAAAAGGAGATCAATCATGGAAAAAACAATAAATCTCACGCTTAAGGTTTGGCGTCAAAACGGTCCCAAAGAGAAAGGCCAATTTGAAACCTACAAAGTAGATAATATTTCAACTGATAGTTCATTCCTCGAAATGCTTGACATTTTGAACGAACAGCTGATCAGCGAAAATAAAGAACCGGTTGCATTTGACCACGATTGCCGCGAGGGTATCTGTGGAATGTGCTCATTATTCATCAACGGACGTCCTCATGGGCCTGATGATGATGTAACAACTTGTCAGCTGCACATGCGTAAGTTTAAGGATGGTGAAACAGTTACCATTGAACCTTGGCGTGCTGCTGCATTCCCTGTAATTAAAGACTTGATTGTTGACCGTAATGCATTTGATAAGATCATCGCAGCTGGAGGTTATGTGTCTGTAAATACAGGTGGTGTTCCTGACGCGAATGCAATTCCAATTCCAAAACCAGACGCTGATGAAGCAATGGATGCGGCTGCATGTATCGGATGTGGAGCATGCGTGGCAGCTTGTAAAAACTCATCAGCGATGTTGTTTGTTTCTGCAAAAGTTAGCCAGCTGGCTATGTTGCCACAAGGTAAAGTGGAAGCAAAACGTCGTGCAAAAGCAATGGTTTCAAAAATGGATGAGCTCGGATTTGGTGGTTGTACCAATACCGGAGCTTGCGAAGTCGAATGTCCTAAAAACATTTCTATTGCAAACATCTCTCGTTTGAACCGTCAATATTTGCTTTCAAGGTTCTCAGAGTAGAAACATTAGACTCTATATACAAAGAAGGCCTCAACAATTTTGTTGGGGCCTTTCTTTCTTATGGGATCATGCTTTCTAAATCATTTTGAGAAGTTCTCTCTGCAGTTTCTTTCTGCCTCGATAGATTTATTTGTCCTCAGTTCTTGATGATAGTTGTTATTATTCAGCTATTTTTTGAGGTGAATGGCCAGTAACCCAGTACAATTCAAAAATCTATTTTTGTCTATCCGGAAGTTGTTGCTCAATTCTACTAATTTTTGAATTTATTTCATTGAAACAGAAAACGTAATTGATAAATCTGTTCGAACAGATTTATATGAGTCTTTATTCTTTAAGATATTTCCCATATATTTTTTCAACTTGATCAATGTAATCCACTTCTACGCTGATAAGATATTCATTTGTGCTGTTTGCCCATTTATCCTCCCAGTCACTTATCTTGTCATCTGTGATAGCCCAATTTAACTTGCGATTAGACTCCAGTGCCTCAATAGCATCCATAAAAAATATTTTCCATCGTTTATAGTTAAAATCACCCATCATTCCACCGTATTGACGTTGAGCGTAATCTTTCAGTGGTGAGTCTTTCGGTCCCCACTGGGTAATAATATTTCTGCTATTGAACTCATACAACTTCAATTCTTTTTCATTGTGTGCGCGATTACGTGCCTTATTGAGCCAAGTGCTGACTAAAAACATAGAATCTGATGAAAGTAATAAATCCAAGTCTTTTATAGCCTCAAGATACATGTCGCTTTGAGTTTTAAATGTTTCAATATTATTCGTTTTGTAAGCAAATTTTAATTCACGAAGCATTTGTTGGGCTTTGTCGCTCATTGCTTGTCTCGTCAAATCAACCAAATCGTATCTGAATGTTTCTGAGTCGGCAAATATGGCGGCAGCGTTCAAAAAATAGTGCAATGCATCTTTCACCCTATTCACATCGTAAAATATTTCAGCTCTGGCAAATGGCCCTTCTTTAAACTCAGGGTTAGGTCGCATCGCAAGATATGATCCCTGTGGTCCATGACGTGACGTTTGGCAAGAATAAACGGTTTTAATTAGTATTTCCCAGGCTTTTTGGAGATCTGAATTATCTGAACCATATCGGCGTTTAACGTATTCCGATGTCCATTTGCTGAGATCAACACTTTCGCTTGTCCAAACCATGGTGCCGAAAAGATCAAATATTACCGGATTAACTTCAATACCTTCGGGTGTCAAACCAATTCCACAAAGTTTACCTGATGAAGGATTTTTTGTAAGTGAAGGAAGGGCATTTAATATGTTTTGAGCACGACCATACATCCCTTGTTTACCTCCCCAGTTGTGCAACATATTCCAAATCCAGGGTCTTCCACCATATGCTTCGGTTCTGTTCCACACAGGTTTTGCTGTAGAAAATAAATCGAGAATTATCATTTTGTCATTTGGGACTCCATCCAGTAGAGCATTGATTTTTTCTTGTTTCCAATACTCACTATCCAGAAATAACCATCCTTGCATCACCCAAACTGCCTCAGGATCAGAAGTAGCCATTGAGGAGTATACGGCTTTTGAAATGCTGGTAAGATACGACAATTCATCGTTAGGTGGATTCATTTCATTAAATGTATCAGCGCTGTAAAAGTGATTTGTACCAAATAATTTGTTGGTTTCATGAATGTACAGATTGCCTATGCGTTGGAAAAGTTCATCGTCGGCGGCAAGAATATAGGTTCCAGGGAAGCCACTCCATGATTTCATTTTTGTGATATGCGCATAGGGATAATGCTTAATTATTTGCTCGGGTACGTGTCCAGAGAAAGCCGGTAAAACAGGCTTCATGCCCAAAGAGCGTTCTCTCTCGAGGATTTTCTTTTGCAAAATCTGCTGTTCCTCAATCCAAACATCAGGCAAAGGACCACCAAATCCATCCAGATTTCCCATGATAAACCAAGGTAAATACGAAGGTCCAGAAATGAAACCTTTAATATCTTCTTTACTCATTCCTAATTGCTGATAGACATTCATAAGTACAGCTTCGTGACCAGTAATTGCCAGCGGCATATTAATTCCCTGTAAAGCCATCCAGTCAATTTCTTGCTCCCATCTTTTCCAGTCCCAAAAAGCAGTAGTATATCCCGTAGTGCAATAATTCAAGTAGTACCTGTATTGATAAGGAGTTTCTTGCCTTATTTTAGTTTCTATTTGAGGCAACTTTTCTGGCATATTTAATTGTCTTCCGCACCATGATATATGAACATTACAAAAATTTTTCAGGTAATAGTTAAAGCCTGAAGCCATAGCAACGCCAGAAGTTCCCCTGATAATAATTTTATCGTTATTAGTTTCGAGCTCGAAGATATCCTTTTCTCTTGTAGATTCTATTTTCTCAAGAATTACATTCTTCTCCATTCCTGGAATTGTTCTGCTGATAACTCCATACGCAGAGGCAACTTCTATATTTTTTTTTTGTTGACTACAAGCTCCAAATAGTAGAAGAAATATAGCTACTTTATAAAGCTGTATTTGAATTTTTCCCATCTTAATGTTTTATTTTAATGATACGATCGATTGGTCCCCTGCAACCTTGTTTGTACATTATTTTGGTCGAATTGAATACAAATTGGAAATTTCGGAAATGGTTTGTGGTTTTGATAGAATTACCTGTTTTTCATCGACAATAAAGATTGTAGGAGTCTTAAATATGTTGTACTGTAATGCAGTTGTTCCGTCCCAACTTTCTAAGTCAGTCATGTTAATCCAAGATTCAATTTGTAATTCATAAACCATTCTTTTCCATTTGGAACGCACGGAATCGAGTGAAATAGCAAAAATCTCCAAATTGTTTGCATGAATACTTTTGTACCAAGCATTTAATTTTGGCAATATTTCTTTGCAGTGGGGGCATTCTGATGACCAGAAAATAATAATATTCATTGGTTTAAGAAACTTAGACAACTGAATGGGATCATCATTAATATCTACCATCCTGAAGTCAGGAGTTACATCTCCAATTTTCATTTTGTAGTATGCCACTTTGCGATCGACAATATTTTTCTTTTCTGATTGACAATTGGATGTTGAAAAATTTTCGCCAATAAAATTTACGATTTCGGGCATGTTAGTTCCTTCAAAGCCTCGGAATAAATAATCGATTATAAAGTCATAGATTTTTGAATTTTTAGGTTCAGTTGAGTTTTGTGTACGCATTGATTCAAATACATTATTTATTGCTTGCATGAACTGATTTTCCTGATCTGTTTTTGTCAGGCCAGACTTTGCATATAACATCAGGTAAGCATAGATTTTATCAGTAAAGACCGAGGTATTCAACAGCATCTCATCAGAAAAATCAATGTGTTTGAAGAAATGTCTTTTTAAAATAGAGTCGCGCTGGCTTTTGGCTAAATAGCCATCGGCAGACGGTATTTTAAATGATTTGATGATCTGGTCAGCCAACAAGCCGGAATTTGTTGTTAGCGAGTCGATAAATTGATTATGCTGTTTTTGTAGTTTGTTGTAATATTCTATTTGCTGGACACAGGCATTTATTTCCTTCTTCGAGTCAAGACAATAATCGACTTCTTTATCTGCCAATTGAAACGCTCTTTCAAAAACTCTATCTCTTTTCTTAAAACTGTACCACAGCTTGTTTTCATTCGACTCGAGTATATTGATGCTTTCAAGAGGTTTCTCAAAATCCGTTTCTATGAAAATATCTTCGGAGTTTACGATAATGTCAATTGACTGAGGTGGCTCATTTAACACCTCGGCAACCAGGGTTTGTCCCAGTACCAAACGGTAAATGCCGGCAGACTTTTCCGATGGTATGGTGAAAGTGTATGTTCTAATTTTTGATAACGAATTAATTCCCTGGCTTTCAACTGCATGAATTTCAATGCTGTCAACAACAATATGTTTATCTCCTAAAATCTGCTCAACTGAAAGTATAGTACTGCGTTGGTTCCTGACGACAAGAGTTACGCTACACGGTAGCTTGTCCGTTGTGTTAGTTCCTGCATTGGCAAAATGGCAATTCTGGATTGTAACGAGAAGTAGTACGAGGGCAATTATCTTGTTCATTTTCAGATTTGTTTGTCATTCCGGGAAATCATATTATTTCCCGCCGCACAAAAGGTAGGCTAGAGATAGAACAGGATCAGGCAATTGTATAATACTGCCTGATCCTGTAGCAATATATTTAAAATTAGTATGTTAATAATCTGCAATCATTAGTATCCGGCATTTTGCGTTAATACTTTATCATCGTTTATTTTTAAGATCTCACCTTCTGGAATCGGGTAATAATTGTGATAAGATTTTACGTTAAAACCTTTTGCTGTCATTACTTCGACGTACCGACCAGTTCTTACCAAATCAAACCACCGATGGCCTTCACAAGCCAATTCCATTCGCCGTTCATGCTCAACAGCTAATCTAAAACTATCCTGGTTTGGCAGCTCAGAAGAGCTTAATCCTCCAAGTCCCGCTCGGTTTCTAACCTTGTTAAGCAGTAAAAGTGCTTCTCCATCGGCGGCATATGCTTTTTCGTTCATTGCCTCTGCCAACATAAGCAGAACATCAGCATAACGAACTACCGGCCAGTCGCTTTCGCCTTGGCCTCTTGGTGCATACCCGTATTTAGATGTTGCAATTACATTTACTGCAATATTTGTATTTAACGTAAGGTCTCTTCGTAGATCACCTTCTTCAAATTCATCATATAAATCAGTAGTTGCTTTATTGCCAGTTTCATTTACATTCATAAAGTAATAGTTGAAATTATTCCCGTTCACACCATCATCGGACCACCGGATGGCAAAAATGATTTCCGGATTATATTCGTTACTGATTGAAAATACATCTTCGAAATTTTCCAATAAATCGACTCCTGCTCCTTCTCTAGCCAGAACAAGTCGAAGTGTTTCTTCTGCTTTTGAGAAATCACCTAAAGTTAGATAAACCTTTCCTAAAATCGCATTCGCTGAAATACTCGTAGCCCGTCCAATATCAACGGCCCCATGAGAATCTGGTAATAATGATTTAGCTAGCGTCAAATCGGTGATAATTTGTTCATAAACCTCATTTGGTGTTGATTGTGGCACTTCCAGTGACTCTTCTGGTGAAATTTCGTTAGTAACAAGTGGAACATTGCCAAAAATACGTACCAGATTAAAATAAACCAGGCTTCGCAGAAATAATGCTTCTCCTTTAATCCTGCTTTTAAGTGTGTTATCAATATCAGAGTCATCAATTCTGTCGAGAATCGAATTTGCTCGAGTTATACCGTTATAACAATTGTTCCACATGCTATGTATGGCACCATTGGTTGGTAAGATCGAGAAATTGTCAAAATCGGTTTGGGTCGTCACTGAACCGGAAAGAAACGGATATGTATTATCTGAGCGAATATCAGCAAACAAATACATTTCATGATATTCTGACCGTAAGTTGCTATAGACCGAATTAACGGCTAATTCAAAGTCTGAACTGGATTTATAGAAATTTTCGGTACTAAGTTCAGAGATTGGAGCTAAATCTAAATTCTCTTCGCATCCCCATAAAGCAACAAGAAAACTTAACGCTATAATTGGTTTTATGATATTATTCATAATTAAGAGTTTAAGTAGGTGATATTTAAAAATCGACTTTTATACCAAGAGTAAATCTTTTCGATAGAGGATAAGACCCGTAATCTGAGCCTTTACTTAGCGCACTTCCCCCATTAAAACTTACTTCCGGATTGTAACCTGTATAGTCAGTAAAATAGGCAAGGTTAGAAACTGCTGCATAAGCCCTGAGTTTTTCCAATCCTAACCTATTGGCCACATATGTAGGGAAGTTATATCCAAGAGTAATGTCCTGAATTCTTATGAATGATGCATCTTCGATCCAACGCGAAGACTCAGCCACGTTATTGTTCCCACTAGTTAACCGGTTTGCACGCGGAGTAATTCCATCTCCTGGCTCCGACTCAGAACGCCATCTGTTCAAAACATCTGAAGTTTGATTTTGATTTCCTTCCAGGTTATTGTAAAAACGTCTTGCAACATTGTGCACGTAGGCGCCTTCCACACCATTGATTATAATGCTTAGGTCAAAATTCTTATAACCTAAAGTATTTGTTAATCCCCATGTAAAATCGGGATTGTTACTGCCAATCATAACCTGATCATTACTGTCAATAACTCCATCATTGTTCTGATCTTTGTATTTCACATCACCAGGGTAGGTTCCCCTGCTGGTATTCCATGTCGCACTGTTATCTATTTCTTCTTGGTTTTGAAATATCCCTATTTGCTCATACACATAAAAAGCACCCAATTCTCCGCCGATTTCATTCAGGTATACATTCCCGGCACCGGATCCAGCCCTAATTGGATCACCTTCCGGTCCTAATTCCAGTATCTTATTTTTATTAAATGAGATATTAAAATTAGTTGTCCATTTAAACTCACCCTCAAAATTTCTCGTATTGAGAGATAGCTCGATCCCTTTATTTTCAACTCGTCCCAAATTTTGCAATGCAGATCCGAATCCCGAGCTGGTGGGAATTGGCACGTTCAACAGCAATCCTTTAGTTTCGCTTTTGTAATAGTCTGCAATGGCATAGATTCGGTTGTCAAATAAACCAAGCTCCAGACCTAAATCGGATTGAACAGTAGTTTCCCACGTTAAGTCCGGATTCCCAATATTCCCCGAATACAATCCGCTTACAGATGTGCCGTTTCCTGAACCAAACACGTAATTTGAACTGTTAAGTCTAGCAACAGAAGAGTAGTTTCCAATTCGGTTATTCCCACTTTTCCCCGAACTTAATCTAAATTTTAATCGACTTATTTTTTCAAAACTTTTCATGAATTTTTCTTCCGAAACAATCCATCCTGCTGATGCAGAAGGGAATGTAGCAAATTGATTATTGCTTCCAAACCTAGATGAACCATCGGTTCTTATGGTTGCTGTAAATAAATATTTATTGTCATAACTGTAATTTAACCTTCCAAGACAGGAAACCAGCCCCCATTCTTCAATTTCTGAACTTGCATCAATTACTGTATTAAAATCATTGATCGTATGGACAATATCGTTGGTCAATTTGTTAGCGTTGATAAAATTGTCTTGCTCTCGATATTGTTGGAAAGTAAACCCCCCAAGTGCCGTAAAACTATGATTATTCAATTTTTTTGAATAAGTAAGTGTATTCTCAGTTAACCAACTACGACGAGACAAAGTTCGTGAATTGGCGCTATTATCATTGGTATTTCTTTTGAGATATCCAGGATTAAATTCATTTCTCTCCCAGTTTGAAAAATCAATACCTAGGGTTGTTTTCGCTTTTAATCCATCAACGATAGTTGCTTCCATATAAACAGTTGACAATACCCGGAACTGTGTACTTGTTGCATCAAAATCTTCGGCAGTTATTACTGGATTTGTTACACCACAGCAATCATAATTTGGATCACTATTAACATAGTCTTCTGGACTTTCATCTGGTCTCAGGAAAGGGAACGCGACAAGAGCTTCGTTTATTACAGCATTTTCAGCCCAGTGTCCTTCTGCATTTACTTCATCGTTAGCTGTATAACTTGGAGTAAAATTCATCCCAAGCTTTAAAAAATCTGCAAGTTGAGTGGTGATATTTGATCGCAGAGAAAATCGTTGAAATCCTGAAGACAATACAATTCCTTCTTCATTCATATAATTTCCTGATAAAAAGTATTGCACCTTGTCAGTCCCGCCTGATGCTGATAGCTGATAATTTTGAACAAGTGCTGCTCTAAATATCTGATCCTGCCAATCTGTATTAATCCCTCGATATGGGCTGTCGTCGACAATAAATGCAGGAAATTTAAAGTTGGGATCTATTGTAGCTTTAGCATTTTCATATGCATCTCTAACAAAATCGATATATTCATCGCCATTAAGCAACTCCATTTTGTTGATAATGGATTGAACTCCTATAGAAGTGTTAAAAGATAATTTAGCCTTACCGGAGCTACCGGATTTGGTGGTAATCAATACAACTCCGTTTGCTCCTCTAGAACCATAAATTGCAGAAGCTGAAGCATCCTTTAAAACTTCGATTGACTCAATATCGTCTGGATTTAAAGAGGATAACGGATTGAATCCTTGGTCTTGCGCTGAAATGTTTTCCTGTTGCACCGGGAAACCATCAATAACATACAAAGGATCGTTACCCGCAGAAAGAGAGCTAGCTCCCCGAACACGAATGACCATATTACCACCTGGTGTCCCGGTTGTTTGTTGGATCTGAACACCTGCTACTTTACCAGATAGTGAACGTGTAAATGAATCTGAAGAAACTTCTCCTAGGTCTTTAGAGTTAACAGATGCGATTGATCCTGTCAAATCACTTTTTTTCATAGTACCATAACCGACAGCAACAACTTCATCGATTCCAATTGCATCTTCTTCCATTGTAATATTGACAATTGATTTCCCATCAACAGGCATTTCCTGAGACTTCATCCCCACAAATGAGAAGATCAAAACACCATCGCTGTTTACATTCGAAATTGAGTAATTTCCATCCCCATCTGTTATTGTTCCCTGTGTAGTCCCCTTCACTACGACGGTAACTCCGGGAAGTGGTTGACCGCTTGTGTCGGTGACTTTCCCTGAAATAGAAATTTCCTGTTCAACGGATTTTACCCCATTCCCATCTTTTGGCGATATTACTACATAGCGATCGACAACGGAGTATCCTAAAGTGGTTCCTTCAAGAATCTTGTCAAGAACCTGATGAATGTCTTCTTTTGCAGCGTCAATGTTAATTAGTCTTTCAGACTGAAGTTCATTTTCTTTGTAAAAAAAGTAAAACTCACTTTCTTCTTCTATGTAAGAGAGTACTTTTGCCACTGAAGTTTGCTGAAATGAGAAACTTAGTTTAGTTTGTTGAGAGTAAGTTTTTGCGTGCACTGTTAGCATCGCAAGAAGCATAAATACAGTTGTTAGCCTCATAATTAATAATAGTTTTGCCCACCACCTTTTTAGGTCGTGATCCATCCATTTTTTTTTCATAAATTTGAAAAGTTAAAAGTTAATATTTGCGTATTGCTTTTGCCGGAAGCGGTGAACAGGTCCCTAATCTTTTCATCGCTTCTCCTTTTATTCTATATGTTCTTTGTAATTTTAAGTGATTGTATATTTATAGTATTATATTCGTTGTGTGTCGGTTATAATCAAAAAATGTTATTTATTTCGTAATGTAATTGTTTTCTGCAGAGCACTTTCTTCCGAAACCTCAAATTCAATGGGTTCAGATCGAACCAATACGGTCAACAATTGTTCGATTGGCTTATCTTTCAAAATCGTACCGGTGAGCTTTACATCCTTAATGGATTCATTTTCGAATAGGACTTGAACATTATACCATCGTTCGAGCACCTCAGCCATTTCCTCGATTGTTTGATTTTTAAAGAAAATCTTGCCTTCCCGCCAGCCTGTTTTTTGATGCGTATTAATAGTGCTAATCAAAAACTGTTTCTCGTTCTTATCGAAAATTAAATTCTCACTAGGTTTCAATTCAGCTATTGATTTTCCATCTGGATTTAATACGGATATTTTCCCTTCTTCTAAAGTGGTTTCCGGATTACTGCCAGCGTATGACTTTACATTGAATTTTGTTCCGGTCACTTTAACCGTAAAATCATCGATATGGACGAAAAACGGATTTTTGGGGTTTGAGGTTACTTCGAAAAAGGCTTCCCCTTTTAAATACAAATGGCGTGACCTCAAAAAGTCTGCTGAATATTTTAATTCACTCGCAGAGTTGATTGCTATTTTAGTTCCATCAGGAAGGGTAAGGTTTCCCATTTCCGAATTTGGGATATTGAAGACAGTATATGCTTCAGACTGCTTTGCCTGGTTCGATTGAGTTCCAATATAATAACCGGTAAGTAAGACCAAGACAATTGCTGCAGCATAAGGCAGTGCTTTTTGGAGATAGATACGAAATGTATTTCTTCTTTTGGTGGAAAGTGTCTTTTGCCAGGCTTTTTCAACATCAACCGATGCTACTTTTTCAATAATAGGTTTATTGTCTTCAAAAAGTTTTTCCATTAGTTCAACTTGTTCAGTTGACTCGTTATCGGGAATATGATTTTTGTTCTTCATAACTCACTCGTGTTAGATGAATCCAGATTCACTTCTGGATTATTCTCAAAAAGTACTACACAAGAGTTCGTAAAATGGGTGAAAAGATTTTAGAAAAAAATCATGCAAAATTTTCGAAGGTGTTTGTAGGCGATGCTTAGTTGGGTCTTTACTGTATTTACGGAAATACCTAGTTGGTCTGATACGTCTTTGTATTTCAATTCCTTAAGTACGATCAGGTTGAAGATTTCTTTACATTTAGGAGGGAGATTTTCGACTTCAGAAAGTGCTTTGGAAATTTTTTCTTCTTTTTCAAAATCATATTCATCAGAGGATCGGTTAAGCAAATTTGATTCAACCTGAATGTACTCGTTGTTATTTCTAATGGAATTTAAGCTTTTGTTTTTAACTGCTTTTAGGAGATATGATTTTGCAGATTCGTCCGAAAGACGAATGTCAGACTTTTCCCATAACCCTAAAAAAACATCTTGCACGACGTCCTCCGACAAATTGAAATTATCTGTAATACGAACTGAAATCAGCAAGGCCAATTTGTAATATTTTTTGAAAAATTTTTCAAAATCTCTTTCTGTAAAAACATATCTGGAGTCAAACTTTCCCACTTCTATCTATACAGTTCATAATTTTAGTTCAGAAAAAATGGACGTTTCAAAGTAAGTAATTATTTATTTTGAAACAATATGAAGATGTCTATGTAATTTTTTTGAGGGCTAGCATGGTCCCTAATCTTCCACCCAAAGAAGCAGATATTTTATCAATACTGAAAGCTGAACCGTCAATATTTGCTTTCACGGTTTTCAGAGTAGAAAAATCTAACTCAGATATACAAAGAAAGCCCCAATAATTTTGCCGGGGCCTTCTCGCTTTAACAATAGAACCAAAATTATTTTTACGATTTTGATAATTATAATTCCTAGTTTTTCTTCAGGTGCAGAATTGTAATACTGTGGGGTGGGAGCAATAACTTATTCCACTTTTTCTGTGTGTTCTTTTTTACTTCCACAACATTTACGCCTTTCTCCTCAATTTTATTCATCGACTGTGTGGAAGGAGCGTTTAGCTCAATGCATTGTGTGATCTTCCATTTGTTGGTATCTCCTTCCATATCTACTGTTGTTTCGAGTGATTCGGAGGGGTGAATATTGACTGCGAAAAGTACGATTTCATCTCCGTTTGTTGAGGCAGTTGCCGAAATGCTTAATGATGGCATACCATTCGCAATCGAAGGAGAACTTGCAGTGCAGGGAATATTAACTGGGGCAGCATGCTTTCTGTAGTATTGCATCGGGTAGTACACCGTTTGAGTGATTGAGCCATCTTCGTCTGTCAGGATTGGAGCAAGTATGTTAACGAGCTGTGCCCATGTCGCTAATCCGATAGAGGAAGCGTGTTTGTGAAATGTATTGAAAAACATAGCTACGCCAAGCGCATGTTCCCAGGTGTACCGATTAACCAGGTTGTATGGGCCGGTTCCGTTTGGAAGCCAGATTCCCCATTCATCAACGGCGAGTTTTATTTTGTCGGCTCTGTGCGGGAAACGATACCAGCGCCCCCAGTCTGTCACTTCCTCTGGATATGAGTTGAGCAATGTTTCGGCGGCATCCAAACGTTCATCTACCTTGCTTATATTTTTTAAAACCGCTCCGTATTCATTGCTGCCACCCGCATTATGGTAAATGTGCATAGAGAGGTAGTCGCAGACTCCATTCATCTTATCCAAGATCGTTTTGTTCCAATAATCGCTTCCACCGCAAAGCACAATCTTAATGGTTGGGTCGTGCAGTTTCATGAGTTTCACAATTTGCCAGGCAGTTTCAACATATTTCTCCGGATCCTGGTGAATACCTGCATCATCATTTGCTTCTTCTTCGTTTCCAATAGCCCAGTATTTTACATTGAACGGTTCTGGATATCCGTGTGACCGGCGTAAATTCGCGTAATAGCTGTCCGATGTACCATTGCAGTATTCCACCCAATTCGCTGCATCCATGGCGGTGGCAGTCGACATATTTACCACGAGGTTAGGCTCGGCACCAATTTCGCGACAGTAGGTTACAAACTCCGCAGTTCCAAACTGGTTGTCAACCATTCCTCCCCAAATCACATTGCGGGTTTTAGGCCGTTGTTCCTTGGGACCAATACCATTTTCCCAGTTAAAAATTTTAATGTAAGTACCTGCCGGATAACGAAGCAACGGAATGTTAAGATCCTTCGCTTTGGTCAAAACATCTGCACGGAATCCATTTTCATCCGCCAGGGGAGAATCGGCTTCGTAAATCCCTTTGTCGATACAATTGCCTAGGAACTCAATAAATTGTCCGTAAATCAGCGGTGAAATCTCACTTTTGGGTTCGTTGAGCTTCAACGTGATTGTACTTTTTTCTTGTGCCAGTAGTGTTATATTGCACACAAGCAATAGAATTAGTGTTAAGTTTCTTTTCATTGTAGGTTGGTTTATTAAGGTCTTTATCTAAGATTTTTGATTATTGTTTAACTAAATTGACATTTTTAATATACTGGCTATTTAAATTATGTTATCTGTTTTCCAAAAGAGCATTCACGCACCAAAGGTAAGGAGCCTGCCCGTGATAATCGCCCTTTCTTCGTGGCCGATCGAAGTAGTACTGTTTATCATTCTTTTTATTGGTCCCAACACAAACTTCAGATACTGCGCCCTTCTCGTCCACATAAGATACTAAAGCCATCCAGGCTTTACGGGCAACTGGAGCATACTTTTTTGCATTTAACCAGCCATGCTTTACTCCGGTAATTAATGCATATGTAAACATCGCCGAACCAGATGTCTCCGACCAATAGTCAGGTTCGTCAATTAGCTGATTCCATATACCATCTTCATTTTGGTATTTTTTCAGGCTCTTCATCATCTTTTGATAGCCTTTCATGATACGCGAATAATATTCATGATCTTTAGGAAGATGACGAAGCAACTCAGTAACTCCCGCAGCCATCCATCCGTTTCCACGCAGCCAATAATATGGAACGTCCGGTGCATGATAAAAAAGACCGTTGGGACATTGTAACTCTTCGAGATAAAGTGCCATTTCACGAGTAGCACGATCAATATATTTAACATCTCCGGTTACTTTATAGGCCTGCGTTTGTACAATGGTAATCATGTACATATCATCAATCCAAAGACGCGTTTGCCAGGTGTATCCTTTATCTGCCCACTCTTTTTGTTCGGATTTTGCATCATCCGGAACCTGCCATTGTGTGTCGGCATACGGTAGTCCTAAATCTAAATACCGTTTCTCTTTTGTTACTTGGTAGAATTCGAGCGGTAAGCTTCCAAACATATTGAGATCAACATGATTTTTGATTGGCAGCAATTCTTTTTCAGTTGAAAATAAAGGCTCAAACCTTTCTTGAAGTAGTTCAATAAGTTCGTTGTCATTTGTTAGTTTTGCAAACTTTAGAGCTCCGTTCCAATAAAATGTTTCAGGATAACTTATCCATTTCCCGGCATGCAAAGCATGCTTCGCACCAATAAAGCGGTAAGCAATTAATTTCCCAACTTCTTTAGGATTATAACCTTCGGGGAAGTCATCAAAATAATCTTGAGCCGCGCTAACATTAGCTAAAAGAAGTGCAAATGCCAATATTAGACAGGATGATATATTTTTTTTCATTTTGTATTTTTTATAAAACAGTTTAATTCTTTCTATAGATAATTTATAAATAACAAGTTCTCACTTTCCTTTGCATAGGGTTTTTAGTTCTTTTCTCCAGAGGGAGTAGCAATGATTTCACCCCATCCGACAGGCTCTCCAAAATCAGGAGTTCCATCAGCATTCCACCCAAATTTTTGAACGAATGTAGACCTTCCGGTTGAGTATGAATTATCATTACGATTCTTTACATGATATACGATCCAATCCTCGGTACCATCGGGAGATTTGGTGAAACTACAGTGTCCTACTCCGTTTACCCCATTGATAGTAGAAGTATTATCGCATCTGTAAAAGACTGTATTGGCAGATTTCGTCCAGTTTGAAGGTGCCAGAGGGTCTGCCAAAGTATCACCCAGCATAACATAACCTAAACGATAATCTTTTGTCCATGATCCATTACATGAATACACCACGAAAAATTTATTTTTTCCTCTGCTTTTAAGAAAAGCTGGACCTTCGTTTATTATGTTTGATGGTGATATCAGTTCCCAGTATTGGTCAGGGGAAGAAATTAACTGTCTTTGAGAACTAATCGTATACGGATTTGACATTTTTGCGATATACAAAAACTGACCAGGAACACCCTCTGTGCCTCCCGACCAAACAGCATACAACGTATTATTTATTTCGGATACAGTTAAGTCAATTGCATAAAAAGTATTTGCAATCGTTGGCTCGATTCCTTCCTCAAAATTACCACCTGTATATAACATCCCCATATCTTCCCATTCTCCCATCGGATCATCTGTCTTTGCTCTCAACACACCGCTTCTTTGCTGGTAATAACCTAGTTCTGAACGCGGTCGCCCAGCAGTGTAATATATGTACCACCGTCCATCTACGCGGTGAAGTTCAGGAGCCCATACATGCGCTACATTCCAGGGCTTATCGTCTCCGTTGTCAACCGGACATTCCCATACTGTTTGAGTTCCTGTGATTGCCGACAGTTTTTGAGACCTGGAGATATTAATTCCATTCCCCTGAGCCTTACATATATAGTAATATCCCTCGTGTTCTATAATCCATGGGTCAGGAATTCCTGCTATCGGATTTTTGAATGTATGTTCGCTTTGAGTAACAGTTAATTCAATTGATTGATTCCCACAATTAAATGTAACAACACCTATTCGTGTTTCTGTAGTATTTGCATTATAAGTAACCGTTACCGATGTATTTCCAGAACCTTCTTTTTTGTCGGATTGAAGCCAACTATCTGTCGTTTCTATTTCCCAATAACCATTTGATAATATTTGAATTCCGAATGATCCCGAGATATTTGTAATTAATTTTTCATTGGTACTTATATCTATATATGAATTCGTTCCTAAATCATCGGAATTGTCATCACAACTTGAAAGAAAAATCCAAAAGATAAGGAGATAATAATGAATGTATTTCATCTTATTTTAATTATAATCTATTGAGAATTATTTTGATTACTAGTTTTTATCATTAATGATTTGGGCTTTTACATTAAACCCTTCAAGGACAAGTTGTATATCCTTTGCTGAATCTTTTTCAGTGATTTCAATCATCACATCCTTGTTTTCACCCGGCAACAATGAAAAATAGTTGTCGCTGTAAAATGCCGGAGAAATTAAACTGTCGTTTTTTTTGTTCACCATTTTTAGCCGGTTGAAAAAGGCCAGTTTGTCGGTTTTGTTTGTCAAATGGACGGTATAAATTGTTTGGTCGTTTTCAATGTTCTTTTCTACCTGGTAAGCCAGAGAAGTTTTGGGTAGTTCCGACAGGCTTTCAAAGCCGCCATGCAACGGGCCGCCAACAGTCCATGGGCCTTGGTATTCGTTTTTAGAGCGCCAGTAAAAAGTGTCGGATATCAAATTATCGTCCTTATCGTAAACTTCCAGTTTTATGAAATGAACAGGGCTTAATTTTTCTGTAGGAAGATCGATTTTCAGCACATCATTAGCCACCGCATCTTCGTCCAGGTTAATGTGCGTTTCTTTCTCGAGAATGGTTTTCATGTCCATGTTAACCAATCGGAAATTTACCCGTAACCCCTCAAAACCTTGGTAAAGCTCGTTGTAAACACTTACCGTATTTTTTATAAAATCGAATTGGGCATGTAACGGCTCCAGCGCATCCTGTGCAAAATACAAGGCTGCTGTTGGTTCGAGGTACCAGTCCCACATACGGGAGCAAACCTGCGGAACCGGGCTGTTGTGATACCAAAATAAGACTCCTGAGGCAAATCGGTCGCCATACTCATACTTGTTGTAATTCCAGTTTTCCCAAATGCAGCGGTAAGCCACAGCGCCAACCAGCTGTCCTTTTTTGGCATAATCTTCGATGTTCTCTGGCGTATCGTATTGTTCAACTGCCGTATTGTATTTGGTAGTCATGTTATGGAACCCGTTTCCATCAAGATAATCCCAGGTGTTTTTGTTGATTGGCCACAAATCATCCTCCGGCATCATCCTTCGCAGGGATTCAATTACCGGCAGACAAGCTGTTCCGTATTCCGGGCAAAATCCGTCGATCCGGCTTCCGCGGTTTGAGGCTGTATTGTCGTAGTATTGCATCGGATTTTCGTACTTGTAAGGACTGCCGTCGTGCACTCCGCAACATTCCGACTGAAATTGATAGCCACGGGTTCCATCCAGATTGTTGAGGATTGGTTTAATATCCAAAATATTGTCCTGTTCGTTTGATGAAACGTAGTACGCCAGGCTCGGGTGATTGCGGATCCGCTCAATTGTAGAACGCACATTGCCAAAATAAACAGCAGTGTCAAGTGGTGGATTGGTGTCGCCTGTCATCCAGAACTCATGCCAAACGAGGAAGCCCATCTCATCACACAAGTCGAAAAAATAATCTGACTCACTGATGCCACCGCCCCATAAACGGAGCATATTGATTCCTGCTTGTTTTGTATAGCGAAGCTGTGCGAAAGTGCGTTCCTTCGAAGTACGTAACATTGCTTCCGGAATCCAATTGGAACCACGGATAAAAAGACGTTTCCCGTTTACGTAGAAAATGCGCGACTGATCGGGCGTATTTCGGTCCGAACGGATATCGCGAATGCCAAATCGTTTGGAAACGGTATCCGAAACTTGTCCGTCAGCTTTTACGGTTAGGTTTAAAGTATAAAGGTGTTGTTCGCCTTTGTTGATTGGCCACCAAAGTTTCGGGTTTTCAATGACCAGTTGATTGTATTCTTCAGGAGTTAAAACTACCTTTTGCTTTTCGCCTGCTTTTAAGTTGACTTTTTTACTTATACGAACTGACGTATTTTCAATATCAGCCACAAGCTCAACGGTCCTGTCCTGAGCGCTGTGATTGGAAACTTCTACTGAAATAGATTCGCGCGCCGGAGATAGTTCAGGAATGGGAAGCTTTGATTTCACAAATGGGTTCTCAAGAGTGACGTCCCCTGAAGCAAACACTTTTACATCGCGCCATATGCCGGTATTCCTGTCGCGGATCCCATCGTGAAAAGTAAAGTCCCAGCCTGCGGTCATCAGCATGGTTACGTTTTTACCAATTTTACCATCGCCGCCATTTTTGTTTTCATTTGGTGCTGCGTTCTCCTTTTTTCGGCTTAGCATTGTTCCCGGATATTCAACCGGTTCAACCGAAACAGCCAGGCAGTTTTCACCCTTTGATTTAATGTACTGACTAACATCGAACTTTTTTTGAAGGAACATGCCTTTAATGCTTCCGAGCTTGTGGCCATTCAGCCAGATATCAGCTATGTAGTTGATCCCGTCGAATTGCAGCCAAACTTTTTTCCCGTCAAAATCTTTGGGAGTTGAGAAAGTGGTTCGGTACCAGAAATGATAGAACTCTCGGCCAACATCTGCAATATCCGGGATTTGCTTATTGATTCGTTTATTGTTTTGCCCAAAATAAGGTTCAGGACATTCACCGTTTGCAACCAGACTGTTTAGTGCCGTACCCGGAATAATGGCCGGTCGCCAAGATTTTGTGTCATACTTTGATTGGGAAATTTCTTCTCCGGTAGCACCGATTTCGCTAACGCGCATCATTTGCCACGAATAAGCCTTCCCGTCATCAGGATGTGAACTTAAAGTAATGACTGGAATTTCCTTTTTTTGTGGAGCAGCTTTTGCTATATAATTCTTTGCCGATATGCTGAATAAGAATAGAAAGAGTAAAATTCTGATTTTGTAGTTTGAATAGTTATGCACGATTTTCATTTTTTAGTTTTATGATTTTATTTGTTTTCTATTTTTTGACGTTGTGTTGCATTGTTTTGGGAGACAAATTCCACGTTCTCACCTAATGATGACTTTGCGAAGCTGGAGACATCATAGGCATCGATATTGACTTTTGCTTTCACAAACTCAGGGATATTGTATGACTTCATGAAGTACTTGTAATACACAGGATCTTTTTGAGGTAACATGAATGCTTTGCCAACGTGTCCATCTTTTCCTACATGCGAAATATACGGACGCGTGTAAAGACCGTCGTCCCGTCGGCTGCTAAATACAATCCAACGACTGTTTGATGACCATGAATGGTAACTTTCGGTATCGTCACTATTTGCTGGGTTCATATCAACGAATTGCTTGTCTTTCAAACTGTACAGCATCAAGTCAGCCTCTTTGTGCCAGATTGGGAACGTTCCGTAATCGGAAACTGTAAAAAGCATGTACTTTCCATTCGGCGAGATTCGCGGGAACGATGCACTTTTATTCTGAGTTTGGGCATTAAAAATCGTGTCCACTTTTTCACCGAATGTTCCATCAGTTTCGTTGAACGGGATTGAGCAGAGACTGTATTTTACAGAATCGGATTTTTCAGGTACTGGTAATTTTTTTGACGAGCAGAAATACAATGTTTTCCCATCTGAAGAAAATGCAGGAAATGTTTCTAGTTGATCGGGCAATGAGAGCAGGGGAGTGGTGAAGACTCCTTTCGTGTCGACATTGTAAATCACCAGGTCCGACTTTGAATCGAAAACCTCCAACCGGTCTTTGTTATTCGAATAAAAAGTTTGGGCAATGTTGTTGACTGAGAAAGCTATAAATTTTCCGGACGGATGCCACACCGGGTAAACAAATGAAGAAATCGTCGAATCAGTTTTGGTGTTCAGCTTTTCGATATTTCCATGATCGAATAAAAAGGTTCCACCATAATCACCCCTCATGTGTAATAACATTCTGTCAGGATCCTGCATGCAAAATGAATGACAATTTACACAGTTGTAGTTGGTCATTTTGTTTTCATAAATGGAAGATTCTTCGGAAGTTTCCAGACTTTGTTGATAAATGCCCATTGTTTCCCATAATTCATAGCCGGGTTCTATTAGTCGATAAACCAAATACGGATCAATGGAGTCCTTTTCAATTTTGACAGAAAACGGATTGTACTTTTTCCAATGGTCATTCTCTTTTGTGTAGACGGTCAGCAGAATGCTTTTTCCTTCATTTTGTGTCAACAGCTCTTTCCAGTCCAAAGGATCAATTGAAAACTTACTGGTTGGGGATGGAATTTTGAGCGTTTGGCTTGCACTTTCAATGGATAGCATTCCTTCCTTGTCCCAATTGGTTAAGTAGAAATTTAAAGGAGCGATGTTTCCCGGAATAGTTACTTCTTTATAATCAGGGTAGATTTCTGGCAGACTTCCGGTTTTTTCAAATTCGGTAATTTTCGGTGTAGAACAGGAAAGCAGAAACAGCCAACCGACCAATGCTATGTTTATCAATCTCTTCATCTTACCTGAGATCGTTAAATTGAAGGTAAAACCAATAAGTTGTTCCAAACTGTTTTTCCATTAGCGTTCTTACTTGTGTATCTCGGTAATGCTTTTTAAGAAAAGATTTATAGTTGTTATATAAGTTGATTGTTTCCGTTGTGATTCCCATAGCCGTCCAGCTTTCAGGTTTTGTTTCGTGGAAGGCAAGAAGTGCTTGTTGGCAAACCTTTGGAACTGTCTTATTTCCACGATTATGAGAGGATTGTTTGTTCCTGAATTCAGATAGATTTTCCAGATCTTTTGAAAGCAAATAAGATGCCTGAAGATAGGATGAAGCAGTTTTATTGTCCGGGTTGTCAGCGCAGAGTTGTTTCAACTCCTCCTGAAAATCTTTGGCGAATTCCCGGCTGTTCTCTTTGGGCAAACAACTCTTTTTCGACTCAAATTCAGCACTAAATTTCGAGGATGCAATTGCGGTTTCCTGCTCCAAAGCCCATTCCCGGTAGTGCCAGGTATGTTTTAATGTAATGAGGTATTTTTCTGCAATTTGTAGATTATCGAAAATGATGGCCGTTTCCGCCAGACGTTTTAGCAATCGCCCGCTACCAGCTCCGCGGCAGGTCTGATTACCTTCGAATGCATATTGTTGCGAAGAAGCAATGTCACCCACACAATAGTCAATATCGCTTAGAAGTGGAGCGATTAACCGTTTGTTCTGGGGCGAAACTTTTAGTCCTTGAGTGCCATGTTGCTTCCTTTCAAAAAGCTGATCCAGCAAAAGACCTTTCTTTACCAATGCTAAATTCACGTAGTTTTGGATGAGGTAATTCGAGTTTTGCTCTCTGGTTTGAGCCTGAATAATTTTATTCCACTGTTCGTTCCGTGCGAAATAATCCAGTTTCTGGATTTGGTAAAATTTTCGGTCTTTCAGGGTGCTGAATCCCAATCCGACAATGCTGGCGAAAACAATTATTTGTGTTGCAAAAGAGATTGTTCGGAGAGATTTCTTATCGCTATTTTGAAATAGTGAAATTAGAATCAACCCCAAAATTAATAACACCCAAGGCAGATAAACTAAGATGTCTGGAATCAGCCTTCGTTGATAATATAAGTCTGGTAGGAAACTCATTCTGTAACTGCCGAAGAAAGCAAAGCGAACTCCTAAGATGGAAACTATTACTGCCCATAACGGCAGCAGTATCCAGTAGAAATGCTTTTTATGAAATCCATTCCACTGCAATTCCAGAATGAAAAAACTAAGTGCAAAAAGGAATGAGATAGATCCGGCAAACCAGTATAATGCTGGAACAATTGCGAAAGTCAGCCCGGCTCTTATTTGTACGCTTTTTATTGATGAAAAAGCGAGCAGCATTAAAAGGCATACTGCAAAAGCCAGATTTCCCTGCAAATAATAGTTGAAGTCGAGAAATAAAAGAAGGTAGGATGCGGCAATAGTTGCTGGAATCAAAAAGAACTTGTTTTTATTTTCGGAAGGAGGAAGTAGTTTCTTTAGAAGCAATGCCAAAATCAAAAAGACAGAACTGGTTAGTAGTGTAACAATTGTTGGTCCTGCGAAAGGAAGAATAAAAAACTGCAGCAAGAAGTTGCTCAGGTATTCAATGCCTCCACCGGGGTGTGACCAGCTTTCTATAAAATAGAAATGAGTGTTTGTAAATAATTGGAATTGCTCAATGTAAAAGAAGTGATAAGCATAAAATTTTTGAAGAAGAACAAAAATCACGAAAATCAACGCAAGGAACCCCCATTTATCAAAGTGTTTTTTCATCGCCTATCACTTCAATTCACTGGTTAGTTTTTTTTAGACGGATCGTAAATTGCGACGCCTACTTTTGAATCGGCACATCCGTAGTACAAAAACCACTTTTGTTTGAAGTACACCAATCCTTCGATAAATACGGTTCCATCGACATATTGTCCACTTTTTTCAAAATCGGCAGAAGGTGTGAAGAAAGGTTTATCCAGTCGGCCAATCACTTTGAAAGGATCGTCTTTGCTGAATAAAACCTGTCCTGCACAATAGGCTCCTGCTGTGTAATTTTTATCTCTTCTGTCTCCCTTGCTGTTTTTGCCATTGTACAGCATTAGAATGCCTTTATCTGTTAATATGGAAGGAGGGCCACATTCTGTCAAATCGCTATCAAAATAACCTTTACGTGGTGTAATCAAAGATTTTAATTCGCCATCTTCGTCCAGAACAGGATACCAATCTGTCAAATTATCCGATGTCGCAGCATAAACCTTATGCTCACCCCAGTACATAAAGTATTGACCATTAATTTTGGTAATCACAAGCTGATCATTTTTCAAACTGGTAACAATTGAAGCTGCTTTAGTGAATCTGTTTGTGAAACGCCCGTTGTAAGCCTTTGCAAAGGCAGGGCCATGTTTTTCCCATGTGATGAGGTCTTTCGATGTGGCAATACTTAAACGGGCAGTTTTGTGGTTCCAGGAAGTGTAAGCCATTACGTAGGTTCCATCCTCGGTTACTGCAACCCGTGGGTCTTCACATCCTCCAGGCCAGTCAAATTCTTTCATATCATCATCATCAGGATAAAGTACCGGGGTTTTCCTTTGCTTCAGCTGAATTCCATCTTTACTTTCAGCCAACCCAATTCTGGAAGTTCGGCTACCGATTCCAGTTGCTGAATTGTCCTCTGCCCGGTATAAGACACAGATTTTTCCATCTTTGACGGTCGCTGCCGGGTTAAATGTATCACTCTCCTCCCATCGGATTTCTCCTTTATTCATCGGACAATAAAATGTGCTTTTAGGATTTGGACTTATTAACGGTTTTGCTTTTTTGGGACGAACAAACTCGCCCAATGCCCAATCTGGAAGCTTTGAAGATTGGCTATAACCAATGAATGAACTTAGAATAAATGCCGAAAATAATAGTCTTTTAATGACTGATGAAATGCTCAAGATTTTGCTCATAATTGTTTATTTAAAAAGAAAAACCATCCAAAGAGCTGAATGAAATTCATCTTCTCTTTGGACGGTTTTTGTTTCCTCTAGAGGGTTAACTCAATCGTTTCGCTATAGTTAATTACTCCGTTGGTTTTTGCTCCAACCCGGAAATAGACTTTATTACCATTATCAATGATTTTGTATTCATTGGTTTGATAAACTGAACTGTTTCCAAGATCAAAGACAATGGTTCCGATTGTTTCATTCACTTTTACCTTTTCAGCGTGGTTACTCCCGCTATTATCGACGCCAGGAGCAAAGTTCCAATAACCGTATACCTCCGAAACACTATATTCTGGGCTTGTTGCTGTAACACTGTAGCTAATAGTTACTGTTTTACCGGAATTAGATGCAGAAGCTTCAATCCTTGCAAAAGGAGTTACGCTAAAGTTAACTTCTGTTTGTCCGTTAATTGAAACAGTTTGTTCTGCAGTTTCGGTAAAAGGTCCGTTTACTACAACCTGGTAGTCTCCGTTAAACACTTGCGTATTTGCGTATGTACCATCGTGCTGGGCATAAAAATCAATTGATTTGGTGGCGGTTGTATCTTGCTCAAACAAATTGATGATTACTCCCGATGATCCTTGTACCGGAAGTGGAACGGGTTCGTTGGTTGTTGCATCTAGAATGGTTCCGTAAATGCCACCATCAGGTGCATCGTAATTATCTAATTTTTCACAGCTATATAAAACCGTAGCAAGAATGGCGAAAAGCCAAATGGCTGATTTTTTTATATTCATACGAACTATCATAATCTAAAATTTAATTTGTATAACCTGGATTCTGAACTAAGTTGGGGTTCGAATTCATGTCATCATTGTTAATTTTTGAGTAGTAATTTTTTTCAAGGAAGATTCTGGTTTGTTTTGGAGGCTTATTGCCGATCTCAAAAACGTATTTTCCATCCTGTATATCGTACCATGGATATAGTGCGCTACCTCTAAAACCATTTAATCCACCTTCTGAAACATCTTTGCTGGAAAGCCTCCAACGTTTCAGATCCCAGAAACGGTGACCCTCAAAAGCAAGTTCAACTTTACGTTCGTGGCGAACATCGTCCAGTGATACACTTGAAAGAAGCGCAATTCCGGCACGATCACGAATTTTATTTATTGCAGTTAATGCTTCATTGTCTTTTCCACCAATTTCCACACATGCTTCAGCCATATTCAGGTAAATCTCGCCCAATCTGAAAACTGGCCATGGGGTTTCCGATTTTCCCATATTTACATCTTCAAGTGTTTCGTCAAAGAATTTCTTTTGGTAGAAACCGGTTTTTGAAGCATCGCCAGCATCTGCACCACCATCTTTACCTGATGTGCTATAGCTGATTCCATCAATAACAACCGTGTTTCCACCTCCTGGTTGGCCAGTAGCCATATAACGCTCAGTGTCTGAAACAATAATTCCCCGCATCCATTCAACGTTTGTTCCTTTACATGGAGAGCCAGGTAGGTAAATGGAGGCAAAAAGTCGAGGATCTTTGTTCGCAAATAATTCATAAGGATTGTCAAATTTACGTTTTGAACCATCTTCATTTTCTATCGCGAGAGTTCCCTCGCTTCCATCAGTATATTCATACGATTCAACCATCTCCAGGACAGGAGCCATACCACATCCCCAACCTCCTTGACGATAAGAGAAAGGGGCATTCCGTTTGTCCCAGTCATGTCCTCTTCCGCCAGATACATCGTATTGTTTTTGAAAAATGTATTCACCGTTTTCTCCGTCAGTTGATTTTGTGAAGATGTTTGTGAAATTTTGAACTTTATCTCCATCCTGATCATACAATGAATAGGCGTTTAAATCTAATAGGGCTTTTGATGCATTGTACGATGCCTGGAAAAAATGGCTTGCGTCAGAATTTGCTATTCCAACAACACCATCTAACTCAACCGTTCCATATTTTGCGATTGATCCGGCGTATAAAGCCGCTCTTGAACACAACGCGAGAACAGTTCCCCTGCTTACACGGTATTTTGCTGCTGCTTCACGGGTGACGGGCAGCTGGTTAGCTATTTCATTACATTCATCTACGATGAAATCATAGATTTCTGCCTCTTTGTTACGTGAAACCATTAATTCCTCGAGGTTGCCAGCACTATATACCTGAGGACTTGTAATCAACGGAACTCCTCCATAGCGCTTTACCAGTTCGAAATAATGCATTGCCCTTATAAAACGACCTTCAGCCATTAATAAATTTTTGGTTTCCTCCGTTAACACGGTCGATTCCTCCAGCTGTTCAATCATGTTGTTACAGTTTCTGATTTTTTTGTACATATCAGAAAATTTCAGCTCAAAAAGGTCATCCATGTATGAAAAGCTTGCATTTGCATTGTCGAATGCAGGTGGCTTTTGGAATGATCCCTGGGCCTCATCCGAGAGTGAGGTTGGGTTCATTAATCTCCACTGCGACCAAAACCAGTAGTTAAAATCATTTAATTGCAATCCATCGTAAAGATTTACCATTACACCATCAATGAGGATAGGATCCTGCCAGACTTTTTCCGGGGTAATGATGTCAAACGTTTCTTTGTCCAGATAATCACTACATGCTATAAAGTTTAGCATGATTAATCCGGCGAATATGTATTTATATACTTTCATATCAGTAAGCTTTATTTAATTAAAATGTTAAATTAACACCAACATTGAATGTCTTCATTTGCGGATAATATCGTAGAGCAGAATCTCTATTCTCTGGGTCCATATATTTCATTAGTCCTTCGTTACTTGTAAAAGTCAACGGGTTTAGACTATTTAGGTAAATCCTTAGCGTTTCAATACCTGCTTTTTGAAGTAAGGAAGAAGGGAGTGTATAACCAACTTCTATCGATTTCAAACGTAGATAGTCTGCTTTGTGCAACGTCCATGTACTTTGTCCCCGGTTTCCTTCAAAGC
This sequence comes from Sunxiuqinia sp. A32, assembly GCF_052690465.1. Taxonomy (NCBI): domain Bacteria; kingdom Pseudomonadati; phylum Bacteroidota; class Bacteroidia; order Marinilabiliales; family Prolixibacteraceae; genus Sunxiuqinia; species Sunxiuqinia sp. A32. The sequence continues at coordinate 86,428 of NZ_JBQYLI010000014.1, read as the reverse complement.
CGGTAGGACGAATTGCTGGCATTGTGCCAGGCACCCAGGCGCTTGCAGGATCTGTGGGGTCTTCCCTGTGCCAACGGTCCATCCATATGGCAAGACCATTGCCAAGTCCCTGTTGGATTAAAGGATCAAGGAAATCTCCTCCTACAAATACATCGTGACCAGCTCCTCCCTGCAGGAATAGAGATAGGTCAAAGCCTTTATATTGACCAGACAGATCTATGCCGTAATACATTCTGGGATACACTCCATAACCAATAATTTGGTCATCTTTGCCGTCAATGATCCCGTCGTTGTTTACGTCTTTGTATTTGATATCACCAGGTAATAACGATTTGTTTCCGTTATTATCCTGTATTGGAGAGTTTAGGATATCTGCAAATGACTCGAATTGTCCAAGAGCAACTTTTCCCCAGCTAATAGCTTTAAATCTTCCGTTGTTGTTGTTCCTCCAATTGTCATACATATTGGTTGGAGCAGCACGTTCAACATAGTCGAATATTTCGCGGGTAGTCGAAAAATTTGCTTTTACACTGTAGGTAAATTCTTTGATTTTATTCCGGTGACCGAGTACAATTTCAAAACCTCTTGTTTTATCTGAATTTAGGTTTTCCTGGGGAAGACTTTGTCCAAATGTTGATGGCAAGGTTAGTAAACGGGTAGCCAATAACCCATCTCTGTTTCGGATAAAGCAATCAAATTCAGCCGATAACAGTCCCTGCCATGCAGAGGCTTCGAAACCGATATTAGCTGTGGTTGACTCGTACCAGGTAAGTGCTTTATTGGGCATTCCCTTTTCAACTGCTCCGTTTGATAATCCTCCTGTCCCTAACACATACGATCCACTTGGGTATTTATAACCACTCAAATACTGGAAGGCACTGAAGTCCCCCTCATCACCAACTTTTCCGTATGAGCCTCGAATCTTTAAATTTTCAACAAAAGGAAGTGCATCCTTGAAAAATGATTCTTCAGACATTCTCCATCCAAGAGATACCGCAGGAAAGAATCCCCAGCGTTTCTCGTCATCAAATTTGTATGAACCATCGTATCTGAAACTAACTTCAGCAAGGTATTTATTGGCATAAGCATAGTTGATACGGCCAACCAATCCTTCATGGGCCGTTTCCCCTGCGCTACCTCCATTATCCATGTTAATAACCTCTCCAGCGTTTAACTGGTCAATCGCACTTACTGTAAATTGGCGATATGCATCGAACCAGTCCCATCGATCATTGTACAATTCCCACAGCAACAATGCGCCAACATTATGCTTCCCAAAATCATTGGAATAGTTTAAAGAATATTGCTGAATAGGTTTAAAATAGTTCTGTGAATAAAGTGACAACTCAGATAAATTAGCATGACTAGAATAAACTTCATATTGATCTGTAGATGTGTTGTAGTTGTATTCGTTATAGGCTTTATACCATTTTTTAGTATACTCATTTTTATAGTCGTATCCGAGTAATGCTTTTGCAGAGAGCCCTTTTACCCAGGGAATTTCCCAGTTGAAAATAACGGTTCCACTAAATTCACGCCGGTCTCTATTGTCATACCCAGCAGCATCTATCGTTGATAAATGTAAAGGGTTTCCACCTACTCCAGGTGCTTGCCAGTAACCTTTCTCCTCATTTGCAAAAATTGGATAAATTGGTATTGCCCCCTGAATTCTGCGGAACAATGATTCTGATTCATAAGGCTTAGTTCTTTGGTCCAACAGTCCGCTTAGTTGCAGATCAACCGTTAACCCAGACGTAATTTCTGCGCTAATATTAGAACGTACATTGTATTTTTTATAATTAAAGTCATCAGAAACGTAAATTCCGTGCTGATCGGTCAAACCAAAAGAAAAGAAGTATTTTACTTTCTCTGTTCCACCAGATACCCCAACGTGATGGTACATTTGAGGAACTGATTTTCGTATGGTCTCATTTAACCAGTCTGTTGTTCCAATTCCGGCTTTAAAGTTGGCAAGTTCATCTTCTGAATATGCAGGATTGACTCCTACGTTTGTTTGAGCTTCGTTGTATATGGTGGCGTATTCATATCCATCCATCATTTCAGGATACCTGGTTACTTGTTGCAACCCATAATAGGAGGTATAGTTGATTTTCGGCTTGCTGGTAGCACCTTTTTTTGTTGTGACCAGGATAACTCCATTTGCACCTTTAAATCCATACACTGCTGCGGAGGCATCTTTCAAAATACTGATTGACTCAATATCATTTGCATCCACTTGACGAAAATCGCGTTCGATACCGTCTACAATAACCAACGGGCTACCAAAACCGCGAATGTCAAGAATAGCGGCATCATCACCAGGAGCACCACTACGCTGAACAGCCCTCAACCCTGGAAGTTTTCCTGCTAACGTATTGGATACATTCGCAGTTTTCACTGATGTAAGTTCCTTGGAGTTTATAGAGGCAATAGAACCGGTAATTGATCCTCTTTTTTGTGTTCCATATCCGATTGCTACGACTTCCTCAATACCAATAGCATCTTCAGCAAGGGTTATATCGATTGTAGCCTTACCGTCAACAGGAACTTCCTGAGTCCTCATCCCAACGAATGAAAACACGAGGATAGCATCAGGTGCAACATTGGGAAGTGAATAGTTTCCGTCAAAATCAGTGATTGTCCCATTTGTTGTTCCTTTCACAACTATGGTAGCACCAGGGAGAGCCAGCCCGGATGAATCGAATACTTTCCCGGTAACAGAATTAGTTGTTTGGTTGTTAAATTGAAAATCTTTAGTTCCCCGGTTTGTTAATACGATTTGTCTGTTGTAGATCGAAAAGTTTATATCTGTACTTTCGAATAACTGCATCAACAGATCATCGATCTTTTCATCTTTAACTTTGATGTTAACTGATTGATCAACATTGATATCATCCTGATTGTATAGGAAGTAATATTCACTTTGATTTTCAATTTCATTTAAAACATCTTCCAGTTTTGTTCGTTCAAAACTCATTGAGAATTTTGTTTGCTGAGAATAAGTATTGTTTGCAAATACCTGAATAATTCCAACAAAAAAGAGAAATAATGTCCATTTCATAAGTTGCAAGCTTTTTTCAAGGGCATGTCGGGACAATACCCACCGTTCTGGATTTTTTTTCATAAATTTACGTTTGTGTTGTTAATAAAAATGTTCACTGCATTTTAAACGCACTATTAGTCAGGGAAGTGGTCCTAACACTTTCCTGATTTTATTTGATGCTATTTCTTGATTCTTAGTTCAATTACTTTATTTTCATATTGTCCTTTTTCGTTAACTTTTCTTTCTTTTATTACATATTCAATTGGTGAGGTTAAAGAGATTAGCCGAAGAACTTCTTCTAAGGGTTCATTCTGAAAAGTTGCCCTGTACCGAAACTCCGTTAATTCAGGATCAAGTACATCAAACTTTACATTGTACCAGTGTCCGATTTTTCTAATAACTTCACCAAGAGGTTCATTACGAAATATCAATATACCATCTTTCCAGGAGTGAGCGTATTTGGCATCAATGTGTTCAATTTCCCCACTCATATTGTTCTTATCAAAAGAGAACTTTTCGTCTGGTTTTAAAACTTCTGATAGCGAATTGTTTTCGCCAAATAGTTGCACTTTGCCTTCCTCCAGGATTACATCAATTGTATTTTCATCTAAAAATGAGGACACACTAAATTTGGTTCCCAATACCTTCACATTGACCATTTCAGCTTCCACAATAAAGGGTGAAGATGCATCATGATGTACGTCAAAATAGGCTTCGCCTTCGATCGATATTTTCCTTTCGTTATTAAAATCAGCATTGTATTTCAGATGAGCCCCACTGTTTAAGCTAACTTTTGTGCCGTCTGGTAAATCAAAGTGAGTTCTGGAACCATAGGGTGAAACAATTTCAATCCATTTGGAGAAACTTTGTTTTTCAGGGGCACGGTTGAATAAAGTGTAGGATGAATAAATTAATAAAGGAATAAGCAAAATTGCTGCCACACGAAAATAGAACGTAATCACGCGTTGTTTAAAACTTTGTGACTTATTCTCGGGCAGGATTTTAGTTTTTAATGTTTTTAAAACCGACGAAAGATCTCTTTCCTGCATGCTCTCAGTTTCGGTGTATTTATCCCAATGTGAATAAACTGCTTCCCTGATATCCTCATCGAATTTTTCATTATTGAACCAATTGGCAAGTTTTTTCAATTCTTGGTAGGTGTAGGTTCCATTTATATATTTTCTGATAATGTCAGAATTTATTTTTTCTCTCATCGATTTGTATATTCATAGATAAATTTTGCACCGTCTAACACACTTTATAATTCCAAATTGTAGCTATAAAGAACAGAAAATCAATAAAATTCAGATTGGGTCAAATCTGATACTCTTTTTATGGATCATTTTATACTGCTGTTTTATCCAGGTTCATGAGTAATATCCAAAAATCAGAAAAAGTCCTATTCGAAAAAGATATTTTTTAGGAAATAAATAGAAAGTAAAAGAGAAGGGCGGATAGATTGTCATCTTCGAAAGACTTTTTTAATGACTTCATTCCTTCAGTGATTTGATTTTTAACAGTTTTTGGTGAAATATTCAGTTCCGTTGCAATTTCGTCAATTGATCTTCCTTCCTTCTTGCGCTTTAGGAAGATTATTTTTCTTCGTTCAGGAAATTGATCAATCAAAGAATCCAGTTTTTCAACTAACTTTTCAAATTCAATTTTTGATTCTACACCGGGATGTTCCTGACCAAGCCATTCAATTAAATCATGTTTATATTTGTCTTCCTTCATTTTTTTGTTGAAATGCTTCTTGATAGCATTGAAGGCAATGGTAAATAAGTATGATTTAAACGATTTGTCACTTTTTAGAGAAACTCTGTTTTCCCATATCTTGAGAAATACGTCCTGAACAATTTCTTCCGATTCACTGCCGGATTTCAAAAAGGAGAAAGCAAAATGATAAAGTCTTTGACTGTAACGGTCAAAGAGTGATTCAAATGCTTCAGGTGAGTTTTTCCGCAATGAATCAACCAAATTTTGCTCGATTTGAAAATCATCCAGGTCCATGCGCTAAAAGTATATAAATTTCGAAAAGTAGAAAAATTGATAAGATTCTTGTTGATTATGCCGCTGTCCTTGAAGCTTCATTAGTAGGCAATGGCTCTCTCAATACTGCCTATATTGATGGCTCGACTACCGTTGACTTGATTACCGGCTTGCTTGGCAAAAACGACAACTTGGTACTTGAGATCAAGAAGCTGAGGAAAACCAGTAAGCCAAAATCCAAACTGGATCCGGTTGAATCTTAACAATAAGAAATTCGCTTCGGCAGTGGAGCGGATTTTTTTTGACCCTGTTTCTTGATGATGAATGATAATTATTCAGGATGAACATCAAATTCCCGAAACTCAAAATTTGTGGAGTTACCTTCCTGACACAACGCATAGCTCTTGTTCCATGAGGAATAATGTTGCTGCGACATGGAACCATCGTAATTCTCTAAGGAATAATGCCCATTCCATCAAGAATATTTATTATTCCAAATAGAATAACCTTTCAGCACAGCGGAATAGTCTTTCAGCAACGAAGAATACACCTTCTGACTTAAAGAATAAGCTTGCTGCGTGATGGAATAGCAACTATTCACGATCTCAAAAAGCCACAGAACAACCGTCCTGTATGGGTTTTAGGGTTCTCCCAATAATTCCAGTCCTGGGTATACCAGGTTGGAATGGATTAATTTCCAATTTCATGGAATAAGTCTTAAGGTTTCGGGAAATTTCTGATTGGGCTGTACCTGATATAGGAGTCGAATATTTCTTTGTCCGGGCCAACAATACGGGGATCTCCTGTTTTTTCTAATTCTGATTGCAAACTACTTTTTAGCTTATTTTCTATCGCTATAAATTCCGGCTTTCCCGAAAGATTATTCAAACAGAATGGATCTCGATTGATATCAAACAGCTCAAATTCTGGTCGTTTTGCGAGAGCCAAATTAAAGAAGTAACTAATCTCATTATTGTTCCAGTTTTCGATAATACAGGATTTTGTCGGGGAGGCATCAATATCTGTAAATGCCCATTCTGGATGATGTTTACCGGATTCATCGATCCCGTACAAGGGAGCCAATACGCCGTTTGTTTCGGGGATTATTGCTTGTGGGGCACCTGCAGGCCAGCGTTCAGGGTTAAGATTCCAAACGAGCAGGAAATCTTTGCTTCGGATAAGTCGCTGGGGATATCCCCAATTCTTATAGCGTGAAGATGAATGTCGTTCACGTCCTGCAAGAACATATTTTCGGTTAGGATTGACAATTCCTTGCTTCTTAGACTTCAGGATTTCCAGAAGGCTCTTTCCTGAGATTGGCAGCATGTCTTTTTTTTCGGTATTTGTCAGCTCAAGAATAGTCGGGGCTAAGTCAACGAAACTGATCGGATTGGAAACAATTCGGTTCCCGGGGAATTCCTTCGGAAATCGAACTGCAAAGGGGACATGAACGCCATAGTCGTAGCAATTTGCTTTTGCGCGGGGGAATGGCATCCCATTATCTGAAGTAACAATCACAATGGTGTTTTCCAGTTCACCAATTTCGTCGAGGTAACTTAGCATTCGTTGAAGGTGTAGATCAAACCATTCAATTTCGACAGCATAATCCAGCAAATCTCCCCGTATTTCTTTCTCATCCGGGAAAAACTCGGGGACATCAGCATCAGTAAGATTTTTCTGATTTCTTTTCCATGAATTCTGCTCATATACACGATGAGGTTCTTTTGCCCCATACCAGAAAAAGAATGGCTTCTCATTACGAACATGTTCTACGAAGTATTTGAAGTTCTCGAAGTAATTGACATTGCTAATTCCGTTGGCTGTCCTTTCATCGCCCGGCGCACCTTTTTTATACACAATATGGCTGTGTTCCAAGCCTGCGGCGTTAGTCGATCTCCATAGTGAATCCTCTGGGGAACGAGCATATTGGAAGGGATCAACACCTTTCCCTGTTCGTCCGGTTACGTATCCATTTTGCTCAAGCAAATCAATAAAGGGAATGTATTTTTTCATCCAGGAGGAAGCGTGTTGTCCAGATTGTTCATTTTGCCAGGGATATCGGCCGGTAACAATGGAACTTCGGCTGGGGGCACAACCTGGAGACCCGGCATAGCAATTGCTAAAGTAAACGCCTTCTCGTGCAACTTGATCAAATGCTGGAGTATTGACAAAATCGCAACCGACAAAACTTGTATGGGCAAATGACTGGTCATCGCTAATCGCAAAAAGGATGTTTGGCTTATTATTGTTTGCACTAGTATATAAGGAAAGCGATGATAATATGACTAAAATGGTTATTATATTTTTCAATATTGTGTTTTTTAAAATTCAAATTTATATAAATAATGAAGTAGGCGCATTGTCGCCTACTTCATTATTTTATTAAAGGTTAGTATCCAGGATTTTGTTCCAGTACTCCTGTCGTGTTACTTTCAATTTCGCTATAAGGGATAGGGAAAAGATTATGATATGTTTGAACATCAACACCGAAATTTGCAGCAACAGGATTGCCATTGCAATATTTATTTGTTCGATCATATAGCAATCCCAATCTGTTCAAAGTAAGTCTTCGTCTTTCTTCAACCCCCAATTCTCTCATTCGTTCATCAAGAATATAATCGATATTAACTTCGTCGGTAGTTACTGGTGTTGCATTCGCTCTCGATCTTACTACGTTAATATCATCTGCGGCCTTTGCAGGATCTGCGCTTCCGAGATATGCTTCGGCTCTTAACAAGTATGTTTCAGCAAGACGAATATGATATTGGTCTGTATAAGTTGCACCGGCAGTCGAAGCATTCAATGTTTTCAGTTCCGGATCTACATAGAGCTCTGGTGGGTGGTTACCTGGTGTTGTAACTTTAGAAGGATAAGGATAGAAAAACCTAATTGTATCATCATTTGTCTGTCTGAATAAATCCATGTGATCGGATATTTTTTGTCCGTACCATTCTGATGCTGGGTTATTGAAAGCGACATCCCGAACAAAATTATATTCTGAATTTCGCATATCGTCCCAATTGGTTCCCTGCCAAATTCCGTAGGTAAAATGATCTGTTCCCCTGAACCTGCCAATACCTCTCCCTCCGGTATAGTCAGAAACAGCCAGAGATAAAAATGGTGACACGCCAGAGGGATCTTTGTACTTAAAGCTCCAAGGCCTTGGAGAACAGTCTCTTTCTAGTTGGCAGCCTTGTTTAGACCCGGATTCTAATACCCCTCCAGGGACATCAACCTCTTGTTGCCAAACCCAGATGCCTTCAGTATTACCAGCGCCCCTATTCTGATTATACCTGCGAAATAAGTCCCAATAGACATCGCCGGGTTCATTTTTCCTTGATCCGAATCTTTCGGTCATTAATGATGTATTCGGATCATTTATAACAGCAGATGCAGCGTCAATAGCATCTGTCCATCTTTCTAAAGAAACATATACTTCAGCCAACATATGGTAGGCTGCCAGATTGTTAATTTCACCATCCCTGACTTCTGTAATGCCAGGAAGGTTCTGAGCTGCAAATTCAAGATCTGATGCAGCTTGCTGGTATGTTTCCTCACGGCTTGACCTTGTGAAATCAGTTTTCGGGGAGCCAATTTCTTCAATCACAATAGGTACCCCACCATATAAGTGAGCGAGGTTTCTATAAGAGAACCCCCGGAAAAGTTTTGCTTGAGCTTCAACTACCAGCTTTTCATCTGCAGTCATTTCTGAATCCGCAATCCTGTTAAGGATAATGTTCGATGTAGATATAATTTTAAAGTATTGTTCCCAGTGATAAGAGGCCTGTTCGGATTGAGGTGTTAGAGTGGCCAGATAACTTCCAAATCTTGCATTCAGTTGTTGCGCACCGTTATATCCCAAATCAGTACCAAAGATATAATCCAACGGTCGGTGTTCTGAAGCACAGAGCATAACACGAGCAACGTCGTACATGGTATAAACAGCAGCATTAAAGTCATCTACTGTAATAAAAGAATTTTCAGGACTTGCAAAGTCGAGTGGAACTTCTTTAAGAATTGCATCCTCGTCGCAACTATATAGTACAAATGAAAATACAATTAATGTACTCATTAATATTTTTTGAATTTGATTTTTCATTTCTTTATTTTTTTATTAAAAGCTAAAATCAATACCTAGTGAATAACCTTTCAGAACTGGTCTTCCGCCGCTTCCAAGGCCGATGCCTGTTTCAGGATCCCACCCTTTCCATTTTGTAAATGTGAGGAGGTTTTTTCCACTCAGGTAAACTTTAAGGTTTTTAATACCAATTTTTGACAATAAGGATGGATTTAGTTTATATGAAACGGTAATATCTTTCAGCCGTATAAAACTTCTGTCATCGAAGTGCACGTAGTCATATGCAGGTGATTGATCAAGCCTGCGGTACTTTGCGTCAGGATTAGCAGGCGTCCAATAATTGTATTCTTTCCAAATGTTGTTTCTTCTAATATTATCACCAATACCAAAACCATCCAGCATGTTCCTGCCCAGGTAACCGTCTTTGCCCCCCTGAATCGAGTTTATGAAAAAGCGAAGTGTAAAATTTTTGTAGCTTAAATCATTTAGTATCCCAAATTGGTAGGCCGGTTCTTGCCTTCCAAGTATTACCCGGTCAGTTGGATCAATTTTTTCATCTCCATTTTGATCAACTATTCTATCAGTTCCAACATAAAATCCCTCGGGAATATCTTCTCCAAGTTGAATTATACCGGCAGATTCATAACCATAAATAGAGTTTATAGACTCACCTATAAATAACCCGCTGGCTACCAAGTCATCTTCAATGCCATCTTTATTCTCATCTAAGCCTATCAACGAAATTATTTCATTCTTATTCGATGAAATATTAAAGTCCACATTCCATTTAAGATCATTTGATTGAATAATATTTGCGCTTAATTCAAGTTCGATCCCTCTATTTTCTACTTTACCGATATTTGTTATAATTTTTTGGAATCCTGTGAGGGAAGGAATTGATACATTAAAGATTAAATCATTTGTGGTTGAAAAATAGTAATTCAGATTTCCTTTCAATCGTGAATCCAGTATTGCAAAATCAAGTCCAAAATTAAATCCGCTAGTTGTTTCCCATGATAAATCCGGATTGGACAGACTTGTTATTTGTTTGCCAAATAAGGTTGAACCACCTTCACCAAAGACATAAGCCGGGTATGACTGAATTTTTGCCAATGAAGAATAGCGATTTACAAGATTACCATTGGAACCATAAGAAGTCCTAACTTTTAAATAATCCAGCCAGTTTATATTCATGAAGTTTTCTTCGGTTAAAACCCAACCTAGCCCAACTGATGGGAATAGGGCAAACTTGTTGTTTTTCGCAAAACCTGAAAACCCGTCTCTTCTTATAGTCGAGGTAATCATGTATTTGTTTTTGAAATTGTAATTTAGGCGGGCCATCTGGTAGAGATAACTTTCGTCCCATGCTGATGAAAAGATTTGTTGAATGGCAGCAAGAGATAAATCGTTATAGCCTAATGACAGATCGTTATAATTTGAGCCTTGCGCACTAGTACGCTCAAAACTTCTTTCTCTGCGACCATAAACTAAAGTAAGATCAAATTTGTGTACATCCAATAGCGTCTTTTTATAGGTTAAAATATTATCCAAGGTCCATTCATACCCATTGTTGGTGTTTTTGTAGGCTTCACCAGAACTACCGGCACCATATACACTGCTGTAGTATTTTCTGTCCCAGTTGTAGTTGTTCCCAAAATTTACCCGATAGCTTAAGCCTTTTACAAAAGGGATATCAACTTTGGCGTAAAAATTTCCAAATAAACTATTTCTTCTATCCAGATCATTTGCTTCAGCAGCAAGAAACGGATTGGTAATGTTAGCTCCATTCGGGTTTAAAATATAATTTCCATTTTTATCTTTTGGCTCAACAAAAGGTGCCATTAAGGTCAAAGAACTCATACTAGGCGATGATCCAGAGTAATCAGAAAATGATGCAAAAGATTGCACCCCAATTTTAAACCAGGGCAAAATATTGTGATCAAGGTTTATCCTGGTAGTGATTCTTTCAAATTTATCATTCAAAATAAATCCCTCTTGTTTTACATAGCCACTGGAAATAAAATACGAAACCTTTTCTGTTGATCCGGAAACACTCAGGTTATGATCTGATATATATCCAGGGCTTGTTACGTTACCCCACCAATCATAATCTGTTCCAGCTAAATAACCTTCTCTTAATGGTGGATCAGTAACGATATCTGCATAACTCCAATTCGGTTTAAGTTCCGTGTATTCGGGAGCTAAATAGGATGCTTCCCAATCAACGTCGAATGATTTCTGCATGAATTCTTCTGCATTGAGCACACTTAATTTATTGCTCGGTGTTTGCGTGGTATAAGAACCTTTGTAGTTGAAAACAGGTTTCTCACTCTTCTCACCTTTTTTTGTAGTAATCAGGATGACCCCGTTGGCCGATTGCGCACCATAAATTGCCATACTGCTAGGATCCTTTAGAATATCCACAGATTCGATGTCGCTGGGATTTAAATCCGTGATGCTCCCATTATATATAATTCCGTCTACTACTATTAATACACTCTGGTTGCCGCTAATAGTAGTTCGACCACGAACCAATATTGAAGGATTTTCACCAGCAGCATCTACCTGTCCAATATTTAATCCGGTTACTGCTCCTTGTAAAGACTCTACAATACTCACATTGGGCGACTCCCTAAAAGCATCAATGTTAGCCCTTTTTACAGCACCAGTTAGGTCCTCCTTTTTTGCGGTTCCATAGCCTATAGCGATCACTTCTTCTATGCCAATTGCATCTTCTTCCATTATGACATTGATAGTAGAATTACTATTGACAGGAATTTCCTGAGATTTCATTCCAACAAATGAAAAGACCAGAATATCATCCCTTTTTACATCTAAAAGAGAGTAGCTTCCATCTCCATCAGTTATTGTCCCTTGCGTGGTACCTTTTATGACTACCGTAACCCCGGGAAGAGGTTGCCCCGATGAGTCTGTTACTTTTCCAGAAATGCTCTCTTGCTGTTGAGAGAGATTCTGTAATTTTTTTCCTGATTCACTGTTTGTTAAAACAATTTGTCGGTTGATTACTTCATAAGAAATATGGGTAGATTGAAATAAATGATCCATTATTTCTTCAATTGATTTGTTCTCTAATTGCAGGTTTACAATTCGGGATAAGTCAATTTCTTCGCTTCGATACATAAAAAAGTAATCGCTTTGATCTTCAATTTCTTTTAGCGCATCTCGTACTGTCACATTTTTAAGTTTTAGTGACAACTTTGACTGCTGGGAATATACACTAGCACTTAAGTGCATAAAGCTTATCAGCAGAATCGTAAAGGTCAGTTTCATAATACGTAACCATTTTTCAAGGACGCAACTTGCCCTGTCGTTAAACCATTTTTTTTTCATAAATTTGTGAATGTAAAGGTTATACAATAATCCCTCCAGAGGGGTTAAAAAAACCATGATTCATGTTTTCGGCATGAATTGTTCAAAAGGAAAGTGTTAGCTGCACTTTCCTTTTTTTATGGTTTAGTAATCAATACTTTGTTTTCATTTATTTCATATTTTATTTGGGTTGTTTTTGATATTAGATTGAGCATTTCCCTTAAGCTTTCGGTCTTTATGGTCATGGTATATGCTTCTTCGGTATCAATTGAACTATCCAAAGTAATACGGACTCCATACCAGTGTTCCATCTTTTTTATTACATCTTTAAATGGAGCGTCTTCAAAGCGAAGTAGATTTTCTTTCCAGGAAGAAAAGAGCTCTGTATTTACTGTTTTTTTATGCAATTGCTTCGTATTGTTATTATAAATTGCTTGCTCGCCAGGCTTTACATTTGTCCATTTTTTTGATGAAATCGCTTTTGTGTGTACAGCGCCTTCTTCCAGGGTAACTTGAATTTCGGGTTCATCTTGATATGCATAGACGTTGAATCTTGTGCCAAGTACTTTTATGTCAATTTGGTTCGCATTGACAACGAATGGCTGGTTCTTATTCTTAGCAACATCAAAGAAAGCTTCCCCATTAACAAACACTTTTCTTTCGGATTTTTCAAAAGTTGAGGGGTACTTTAAAGTGGTACCCGAGTTAAGCCATACTTTGGTTCCGTCGTATAGTGTGATAATTGATTTCTCTCCACCTGGCACCTGTATTTCGTTATAGGCAACTGTGGACTGGAATGTCTGATTTGTGAGGTAAATGCTGAAACCACCTATAAAGAAAGCCAAAATGAAAATGGCAGCATATTTCATAAATGCTTCATTAAGAATAAACTTCTTAGTTCGAGATTGTTGCTGGAAAAATTTCCGGTAACGAACAGGACTTGCTTCATTTATCCCGGAAAGCACCCATAGTTTTTTTAGTTCTTCATACTCCTGCTGGTTCTTTTCTGAGCCTTCAATCCAATCCAGAATTTCTACCAATTCTTTCTCAGATAGGTTTTCACCATTTATATACTGAATTAATTTTTCTCGGTCCATAGATAAGACTGTTTAATATTAAAACCTAACCTGACCGTTTCACCCTTGCCGGGAAATCAGATTATTTCAAATAAAATAATAAATAGAGTAATGGGAGATAGTCACTTAACTCTTCGCGAAGAATCTTAAGTGCTTTAGTCATATGACCTTCGACAGTTTTAACGCTAATTCCTAGCTCCTCCGCAATCTCTTTATTCTTTTTTTCTTCGAACCGACTTTTCTCAAAAACGATTCTTGCAGACGGTGATAATTTCGATAAAGCTTTATCAATATTGGATTGTAATTCCTCAAAAACAAAGTTGCTTGTGTCGAAGCCAGATAATGAATTATAATTGATATCCAGTTGACGTATTTTGATATAATCGTTGTAACGTCTTTTAGATCTTTCCTTGCTGATTTGCTTGAGTGACTTGTTTTTTACCACAGTAAAAAGCCAGGCATGAACATTGGTATCTTTTTGAAGAGACTTTCGATTAGCCCACAGTTCTGTAAATGCATCCTGGACTATGCTATCAGATGCTTCTTCATCCATAAGATATTGGCAAGAGAAATATGCGAGTTTCTTGAACAGGAAGCGATATAATTCTTCAAATGCATTTTTATCATCTGATTGAATATTTCGTACAATATCTTTCCCGGATAAATTCACTTGATTGCAGGCTGTGATTTAGAATTTGAAGGGCTAAAATAGCTAGAATTATTGATTTTTTATAAAAATTGAATATTGATCCCATCGTACTTTCCTATTACAAGATTAAAAAAATGTGTTTCTGAGTGAATGATTTACAGAATGTTTAATTGTTGAATATTTTATATCCTGAAAAAAGATTGTACATTTGTCAGCGTTATTGTGGACAGATTTGAGATTGATTGCAACCACAGAAAAAAATGCTAAAGCAGTCGCTTTGCCTTTTCTGCATTATCCATATCTATCCCATTTTATTAAACTTTTATTGACTCGAGTCGTTGTGTAATCGACCTTGCAATTTAAATGATAGAATTATGAGTTATCTATTTACAAGTGAATCTGTATCAGAAGGGCATCCTGATAAAGTTTCCGATCAAATATCAGATGCCTTGTTGGACGAATTTTTAGCATTTGATGCAGATTCGAAAGTGGCCATCGAGACCTTGGTAACGACCGGACAGGTTGTATTGGCTGGAGAAGTAAAGTCAAAAACCTATGTTGATGTTCAGGAAACTGCACGTAAAGTGATTAATGAAATTGGTTATACAAAAGCAGAATATCGTTTTGATGGCGATTCCTGTGGAGTGTTGACAGCTATTCACGAACAAAGTGATGATATCAACCGGGGAGTTGATAAAGCTGACAAAATGGAGCAGGGAGCGGGTGACCAGGGAATGATGTTTGGGTATGCTTGCAAAGAGACCGATGATTACATGCCTCTTCCTTTGGAATTGTCTCACCGTATTTTGATGGAACTTGCTGATATCCGTCGTGAAGGAAAAGAAATGACGTATCTGCGTCCTGATTCAAAATCTCAGGTGACGATTGAGTATAACGATGATAATTCACCTAAGAAAGTGGACACGATTGTTGTTTCAACTCAGCATGACGAGTTTGATGCTGATGAGCCAATGCTTGCAAAGATCAAAGCGGACGTCATCAATATTTTAATGCCACGATTGATAGCCAAATTACCAGAGCGTGTAAAAGAGCTTTTCGTAGATAACATTACCTACCATGTAAACCCAACCGGAAAATTTGTAATTGGGGGTCCTCATGGAGATACCGGATTAACAGGCCGAAAAATTATTGTTGACACCTACGGTGGAAAAGGAGCTCATGGTGGTGGTGCTTTTTCAGGGAAAGACCCTTCAAAAGTTGACCGCTCTGCTGCTTATGCTTCCCGTCATATTGCCAAAAACCTGGTTGCGGCTGGAGTTGCTGATGAGGTTTTGGTTCAACTAGCTTATGCTATCGGTGTTGCGCATCCAGTTGGAATTTTCATTAATACTTACGGAACTGCAAACGTTCAACTCAACGATGGTGAAATTGCACAAAAAGTAAAAGCAATTTTTGACCTGCGTCCTGCTGCTATTGAAGAAAGATTGAAATTGAGAAATCCAATTTACCGCGAAACTGCGGCTTATGGTCATATGGGTAGAACTCCAATTGTGAAAACAAAAACTTTCGAGTCTCCCTATTTTGGTAAAGTTGAGAAAGAAGTTGAACTATTTACCTGGGAAAAACTGGACTTTGTAGATCAAATTAAAACCAGTTTTGAACTATAAATTAAATATTCAGGTTAGCGCTTAATGCTAATCCAATTGATTGAAGTTTTACATTGGCATAACCAATGTCATTAAATGGAAGCTTCAAATAAGGTTGAATACTAATACTAAGGTTAGTGTTCAACCTTTGTTGTATGTTGGCCTGTAAATTTAGGACACTAAACCAATGTTGGTTTTCATTTACCAGATGAACATCCTGAGATTGTGAATTGTATTGGTCAGTGTTATACAAATGATAGTCTTCCTTTAGCATCATATAAGAAGATATTCCAGTTCCTAAACTGACAATTGTATTACCTTTCTGCCAAACAGCGTAATTCAAGTTGAGCGGAATATCCAGAATCCGGCAATCGGCATCAACAGATTCATTACTACTCCCATAGCCTGAATTATAACTGTCAAGTCCGGTTTCATAGATTTTTTTTGCATATATTGCTCCAGTGGAAACACTCCATTTTTTTGTCAGATTCATTGTTACTAATATTCCAAAATCGCCACCCATAGACCCATTGTTAAGATTATCAATCCCATTATATGCCGGAGCAGCAAGCAAGCTGATAGCAAATTGATTGTTTTTCTCAGGGTCATTCTTTTCAATGTATTTTTCCTTTGGATCTATCACTAATACTTCATGAATAGGTAACTGTGTCGTTGCTAAATGCGTGGTTTCTGGATACTCAAATCCAGAGATTGAGGTGATGTCTTTTTCTTTTATTTCACCTTGAATTATTACCTGTAGAGAATCTTCTGTTGAAATAGGGATAGGCAATCTTGATTCAGTAGTAATTTTGATTGCGTTATCAACTTGAACAAGATCGTTTTCATTGGATGTATAAAAGTGAGGTTCAATAGATTCCTTTTTTACATCTT
The DNA here is from genome assembly GCF_052690465.1 of Sunxiuqinia sp. A32. NCBI lineage: Bacteria > Pseudomonadati > Bacteroidota > Bacteroidia > Marinilabiliales > Prolixibacteraceae > Sunxiuqinia > Sunxiuqinia sp. A32. The sequence continues at coordinate 69,765 of NZ_JBQYLI010000014.1, read as the reverse complement.
CTATTTTCTTTTTTGCAATAGGAATTTGCTTTTTGGGGAGTTCTTCTTTAGATGATTCCAAATTTTCGGTTAAATGTTCGTCTGGCAAAAGCGTCTGATTTTCAGTCCAAAGTAGCCAAATGGATAAGGTGACAACAATTACGGCTGCAATGCTAGTCAATGTTTTTAACCATTTTACTTTTCCCAGTCTTTTTTCAAATGCGTCAAGGCGTTGTTCTAATATATGCCAATTATCATCAACAAAAGCAACGTGGTTTGATTCTGAATCCAAACCCTCCCTGAACAACCGGTCAATATCTTTTTGGTCACCTGGATTCATAATTTTGTTGAATTTGTAAAGTTTTCAAATGCGAGTTTTCTCGCGTCCGTAATCTATATTTATAGATAAGCAAAGCAAGTATCGATTTAGGTTTTGTAAGCATTAGTTGAAGTTTCTTCCTTGCTTTAAATAAGTTTGATCTGGATGTTCCAATACTTATTCCAACGATTTTAGAGATCTCTTCATGAGAATAACCATCTATAGCATATAAGTTGAAAACCAGCCTGTACGTTGGCGGAAGTTGTTGAACCATGCTTAGTAAATCTTCGTAGCCTAGTTGACCTTCAACAACAGCATCATTCATGGATAAATCGGATTGTTCCAATTCTTCCATTCGGGACCATCTTAAATTGGATCGATAATAATCAATAGACGAATTTTGCATGATTTTACTCAACCAAGCTTTGAATGCCCATTTTTCATCATATTTATCAATATTTGTAAAGGCTTTAAAAAAACCATCGTTTAGTACTTCCACCGCTTCATTTTGATTATTCGCAAAGCGCAAACAAATCTTCATAGCAAAGCCATAAAATCTTTGATATAATAACTTTTGTGACTGTCGGTCATTCCTCTGACAGCCATCTATTAGTTGCTGTAATTCGTTATCTGGCATATATGGAATTACTAAAAATCTCTAACTTAGTACTTCTTTCGTCTGCTTTTTCAATAAAGCATTAATCTATATTTACTTATAACCTGACACTAAACAGTTTTGTTTTTTGATCCATAAAAGAAGAACACCCTATTTAAATGATTAAAAATTACTGCACAATATTGTAGTCATTTCCTGATGAATTGCGGGAAAGTGAAAATGTTCGTGTAATGCTAAATCCCCATCGAAATCCTCCGTCCCACCAATTGCTGCTTGTGCTTGGGATAAATTGGTTTTCTAAAATTGCAGTTGCATTGGTGAAATTCAGATTAAAAATATGACCTCCAGTTTCAATCTCCACACCTATTCCTAATGGATTGTAGAAATTAAATGCTTGCTGTATCTTGAAATAATCAATGCTTTCATTATTTCTGAAATTATGGAAATAGTCAACTATGATAGCCATTCGTTTACTCAGTTTTAAACGTCCGCCTACTCCCAGTGCGAAAAGGTTATTTGCATCCATATAAGTCACATAATTTCTCCGAATGTATGTTGGGAGAAGAACCAAGGAAAGGTTATTGCTGAATTTTTTGCTAATAATAAGCTGTGCTGTATAGTTCATTCGGTCACCAAATTTTTGAAAACCAGCATCTGATGTAGTTAATATGGATTTTTCTGTTGCAGACAAGATGCTGTTCCCATAGAATGTTAGCGATATTGGAGTAGAATTGTCAGTTGTTTGATCAATTATACGAAGCTTACCATCCAAATAGAACAACTCTTTTTGAAAAGTATTTACTCCATTCGGAGACCCTTTTGTACGACCTGTACCAATTGTTAATTGGTCAGAAATACCATATTCAAATCCAATCAAAATATCAGTGGAGTTATCTAAGCCGAAAAAAGTTTTAGTTCCACCGTTATCACCAGCAAAATCGCCAAAACGATGCATGACAAGAAAAACCAAATCATTTTTCCCCACTGTTTCGTTGGTGCGAACATTAATCAATCTTGGAGATTTAAATGTATTAATTACCGGAAGTTTATTCCGGTTAAACGTCGAATCATTAAATAATTGACTCAAATCTGACTGTGAAAATCCAGATATAAAACTTGATAATATTAATGTCAAACAAATAAGGATAATTCGTGCCATACTTAATTCTGCTTTAATTTATAACTGGCAAGCACAGAGACTTCAACAACTTCTGCAATGTTTTTGATTACTAGCCTGGGGATTTTTATATTGTGATCAACGAGCCTAATATTAAAAGTTGATTTCGCAGTTATTTCCTGATTAAATATGCTAATCTCTCCTTTGGCCGCGTACGATTTGGTGACATTATGGATTTTTAGATCACCTTTTACCTTGACTGATAATATTCCATTTTGTCTAATATCAAAAGTATCCAAGATCGTTCCATTAAATTCTGCATTTGGGTATTTATCACTCTCCAGATAGTTTTCATTGAAGTGTTTCTGCATTAAACTTTTCTCAAATTCAAAAGTTCTAATTGGAACCTTAAAATAGATTAATTGAGAGTCGAGATCAATGGCAGAAACACCTTTCTTACTTTCTGCATAAATGTCTTCTAATGGAGCTTCAGAGAAAAAGCTAAGTACTACGCTTTTTGACACAGCTATTTGAGATTCGGCTATGTAATTTGAAAAAACAATGACCAGTGCTGATAAACTTGTCTTAATAGCAAACATTTCAAATTAATTTCTAGGTGAACAGTTTCCAATCCATATATTTAGTGAATCCCTGATTGATTGTGACAAAGGCGCATTTCCTTGAGGCATATCTGCATTATCGCTAATTACACGCGCCGCGAAGAACCCAGATGCAGCTTTGACTCCATTATAATTTGTAAAATCACCAGGTCCAGGCGAATTTCCTGTAAAGTGGCAGGAAATGCAATACTGATCCATGACTCCTTTGACGAAATTATCGTAAGTAACGTCCATTTCTGGAAATTGAGGGGTACATTCATTCGTATTTGGGTCTTCAATATCCACTTCAGTTGCTGTATTTTCACATCCAACATACATGATACTAATTCCAATGAGTAGGGAAAAAACTATTCTTTTCATAAATTAATACTTGAGGATTAGTTCTTATTTGATTAAATATTCTCGGTCATCAATTCTATCGTCTGTACTGGGAATCAATAGCCATAGCCTCCGCCATCATTGGATGAGTTAGGACTACTTTTCTTGGTGAGAGTTGCCAAAATTTCTCCTCCAGGATAATTTGCAGTATGAATTTGAACATATATATTTCCCGAAGCTAAATCATTTGCTTCTTCCGAAGTGAGTGTTGTATTGCCAGAAACTGTCCCACTAACTGCAGTAGAAAAACCCGTAATTCCAGAAAGTACCGGACCTGCATTATGAAAGTGCATGTTAGCAACTTCTGAGCCCAAACCTGACCAGGTAACTGCATAACTCAACACGAGCGTTGTGGGATCAAATGTTGCATTCACAGTTCCCATAGCAGAGGTAGTTACTGTTTCAGCCGATTTTACAAATTCGCCAGAATAGGTAATTTTGGAGGCTGTTTCCATATCATCAGATTCATCTTCACTACACGATATCAAAAATCCTACAAACAGAATTCCCATCAGATATGAGAATAGCCTCTTGGAAGTTAATGTATTAGTTATTGTTTTCATGACTATAAATTTTAAGTTTCAAATAATAAATTTGAATAACGTTAGGTACCTAAAATTGAGTTAATCCAAATTCCTTTTTAATGGTTACGGATTGAATATTAAAAACGCTGCCTAATAGGAGATAAAAAAGTCTTTTATTTTTTATTAAACTATAGAAAATGCGGTTTTAACTTATTTAGATTCAAAAAAATGAAGATGGGGAGTACCTCGTTGAGAGGCGTATTTACTGCAAGTTTATAAAGAGAATGCTGCCATTTTGATCTAAAATAAGGGCATAAAAAAACCCGATCAGTTATGACCGAGTTTTATTTTGATATATGCGTTGTTTAAAACTCTTTCTCACCAAATTCACTTTGAGGGAGTTTACCATTGATTGATTTTCGATTCAAATTGAAACTCAGATTGACTAAGATCATATCAGTTTCGTAGATGTAATTGGTTGTGGTATAAAAATTTTCTCCCCAGGTTGTGATTCGCTGCCGGTTTGTCTCGTGCATCCCCAAATCAATATTTTGCCATTGTATTCCGGCAGTCATTCGTTTGTTGAAAAAGCTTTTTTTCAGGGATAAATTAGGAGTTAAAAAACGAGAGTCTTCACCCTGCGCTGTTGGCCGAACTGACAGATAATTTACATTTGCCTGCAAATTCAATGTTTTAGTCAAATCAAAACTGGTATTCGCATTGATCGAATAAACCCAATCATCTTTGGGGTTTATGTTTACGAATTCACCCAGAATATTCAAATCTCCCTCATACTTTTGCTTAAAAATATTTGCTCCAACATAAAGGTTCCACCAGCTAACTGGTTTAAAATTAGATCCAAATTCAAATCCCAATGCAGTTGCTTTCTCAACATTCGTGTACACGCGGTTTAAGATGGTATCTGCATAAACACTATTCACCCGCTGAACCGGATCTTTACTTGCCCTGTAATAAACAGTAGTGAATATTGACCCGCTTTTGAAACTCTTGATAACTCCAAGTTCTACTGCATCCACCAGTTCCGGTCTTAGATCCGGATCACCAATTTCTAAGGTTTCTGAGTGTTCCCGTTCCGGAATAGGATTTAACTGGTTGTTTGACGAGCGCTGAATTCTCCTGCTGTAACCGGCCTTTAGCTTCCAGCTTTCAGTTACATTATATAATGCACTCAGCGTTGGGAAAAGGTTGGATAAGTTTAATTTGTGTGGATTGGGATCAGTTGATAAAATAACGGTTCGGTCGTAGTGTTCATATCGCAAGCCAACTGAATATTCAAGCTGTTCACGTTTAGCTGAGTATTGCGCGTAAGCAGAATTTATCTGATTTTTCGACAGGGCAGTTCCGCTAAATTGATCAAGCTTCGGCTGATTCGGATCTTCGGGAGTAACGATATAATCAAATACGCCGTCCTGCTTGTCGTTACGAAATTGATAGCCGGTTTCAAGTTTCCCTTGCCCCAAATCAATCGCGTAATCAATCAAAATTCGATATCCATCAATGGGCTTCTTGTATGGGTTCTGAACGTATTGAAAGATTGTGCCCCCAGGAACATCCCGATTTCGGTTATGTGTATTTCCATTCAAATCATCATATTCATAAAGTGCAGAAATAGAAATTGTTGAACGATCGGAAAAAGTATGAGTATAATCGATATTTCCCAGGGTAAAAGTTCCCTGTTTCAATTGTCTGTTTTGATTGTAGTAATTAATCATGTAATTAAAAGAACCGTCACTTAGGGACTTTTGGGAATTGGTGTAAAAGAGATTAGCGTCACGTTCCTGGTAACGTTTGCCACTAAAAATGCCGAACGAAAAAACATTGTTCTCATCTGCAGTAAAGCTAATGTTGGCCCTTCCGGCATAATTATATCGGTAGAAACTCCGCTCACCTGCAGAAGGGAAGTGATTTTCTGTATTGTTCTCAGGATTCATTATTGTAACATCACCCACCCTGTATCCGGCTATATCATTCCGGGTATAATTTGCACCAATCGTAATGTTCCATTTATCTTTTTGATAGTTAAAACTTGCGTCAGCTCCATACCTCACGGGCTTGTCTTCGTTATCGAAAGTGGTTGTGCTTGGCAGTCCTCCCAATAAATTGACCACAAATCCGGCGTGATCGTTCGTTCCATTTTTAGTAGTAATATTGATGATCCCTGCCTTTCCATCAGGATCGTATTTCGCTGATGGGGAGGTAATTAGTTCAATGTTTTCAATGGAGTTTGCAGGCAGTTGATTCAACATATTCTGAGCATCGGCAATCACTGGTTTTCCATTGATTAATAGCAAAAATCCGGATGACCCCCTCATCGAAATTTCACCTTGCCCACTAACAGAAACCGAAGGCATATTTTTCAAAACGTCAATTGCAGAGCCTCCTCTAGCTGATTCAAATTGCTCTGCCTGATAGACTTGCCTTTCAAGCTTATTGGAAGAATTCAGTTTTGTAGCTGCTACTGCAATCTCATCAACAATGATTCTTCCCTCGTTTATTAATATATCATCTAATTGAAGATGGTTGCCTCCTTTTAATTGAAAAGTATCAGATAGTTTGTTTTCATAGCCTATAAACTGAACCTTTAAGAAATAATTTCCGGGTGCAAGCTTTTCAAATTTAAAACTACCATCATCAGCAGTTATACTTCCGGTAATTAACTCTTCATTTGTTGCACTGTAAACGGCAACACTCGCATATTCCAATGGCTGATTGGTTGATGCATCTCTAACTTTTCCTTCTACACTTCCGTCTTCTGCCATTGTTGACCAATATGACAGAATACTTAAAACCAAAATCAAGTACCTCACCATGCTAATTTTAATGTATAAATGTCTTTTGAAATCTTAATCCAACGAGAACCGATCCTTCACTTTTAGTTGAGTACGAAAGATGTTTAAATTCTAATTGAGAATTCAACCACATGAAACAGGTAAATAATTAAATAGTTTATTTTTTGAACTCCATGTTGCCCGGAATTGGATTAATGCGGTGATAAAAAAATGAAATAATTATACTGGTTTGATACAGTTATTAATCATTTGTTACAAATATTTCAGTATTTAATCATTTTGTAATATCTTCTAATGGGCACATACAGAGTGGTATATGTGGGGTTGTTACGTCGTCGTAAATATGCACAGATAATAATTTAATCGTTTTGTAATATTTTATTAATACACCTGTAATGATTTAGCTATTCATTTGCTGGTGAATTCTATGATAGGAATTTATGTATTATCAATCTTAAGTATATGAAAAAGTTTAGTGTATTAACAATAGCTATGCTATGTGTCTCAATTTTTACAATGGGACAGAACGAAGAGTTTAAACCAGGTGGGAAACCATTTATGAAAATTTTCACTAATTATAATGCGACATTTTCAGATGGAGAATCAGCTTCGGCTTTTGCTATCGAGAGGTTTTACCTTGGTTACGAATATGCTTTTAGCGAAAACTTATCAGCAAAAGCAAATTTCGATATTGGTGATCCTGGTGTAGGCAAACTGGAAATGACAGCCTACGTTAAAAATGCTTACCTGAAATACAAAGTAAGCAACCTGACCGTAAACTTCGGAATGATCTCAACTACTCAGTTTAAAGTACAAGAGGGAGCTTGGGGTTATCGTTATTTGGAGAAGTCATTTCAGGATGCATACAAGTTTAATGCAAGTGCTGACCTTGGGGTAAGTGTTGCATATAAATTTTGTGATGCTTTTAGCGCAGATTTCATCATTCAAAACGGTGAAGGATACAAGAAGCTGGAAGCCGACAGTACCTTTAGGTATGGACTTGGAGCGACTATTGAGCCAATTTCAAATTTAACAGGTCGGGTATACTACGACTTTAGTACAAAAGAAACAACTCAATCATCGATAGCAACATTTATTGGCTATGCAAACGATCAATTTTCTATAAGTGCCGAGTACATGAAACAGTTAAACGCAAGCTTTAACGAAGACCATGATTTGAATGGTGTTTCTCTTTATGCTACTGTAAATGCATCTAAAAAAGTGAAGTTCTTTGGTCGTTTTGATGATCTTTCATCGAATAATGACTGGAACCTTTCTAAAGATGGGCAATTGGTTCTTTTGGGTATTGAATATGCCCCGGTAAAAGGAGTCAAATTAGCGCCAAACTTTAGGAATTGGAATCCCGCAGATGATAACAAAGCTGCCAGCACTTCATTGTTCTTGAATTGTGAAATTAAATTTTAATCAATAAAGATCTAGTAATGAAAGTATTTCTATCCTTAGTTTTGGCAGTAGTTCTTTTAAGCGCCTGTCAAACATCAACAAAAAAAACAAGTGATTCAGGTGACAAAAAAGTAAGTCTAACCGCTGCTGGTGCGACTTTCCCACTACCATTTTATAATATGGTATTCAAAAACTACACATCAGAAACTGGGGTACTGGTAACTTACGGTGGAATTGGTTCTGGTGGTGGTATCCGCAGTTTAACTGATAAAGTGGTTGACTTTGGAGCAAGTGATGCCTATTTGAGCGACGAAAAAATGGCAGAGATGCCAGGAGAGGTGGTTCATATTCCTACCTGTATGGGTGCGGTTGTTATTGCTTATAATTTGCCAGGAGTTGATGGTTTAAAACTATCCAATGAGTTATTGGAAAAAATCTTCATGGGCGAAATTACTAAGTGGAACGATGCTGCCTTGAAGGCGAACAATCCCGGAGTAAGTTTACCAGATATGGAAATCACTTTTGTACATCGTTCAGACGGTAGTGGAACAACATACATTTTCAGTGACTACATGAGCAAAATCAGCAAAAAATGGGCTGATGAAGTTGGAACCGGAAAATCACTGAAGTGGCCTGTTGGTATGGGGGCAAAAGGTAATCCGGGAGTAGCCGGTACTGTCAGCCAAACTGAAGGTTCTATTGGTTATATCGGATCTGAATTTGCCTTTGCTCAAAAAATTCAAACGGCTAAAGTTCAAAACAGCAGTGGTGAATACATTGAACCAAGTATTGCTAGCATCAGTGCTGCAGCACAAGGTGAAATCCCTGCTGATACACGTGTTATGCTTACCAATTCTTCTAATCCCGCTTCGTATCCAATTTCAGGTTTTACCTGGATTATTCTTTACAAAGAGCAGGCTTACGACGGAAGATCACAGGCGCAAGCATTGGGAACTGTTGAATTCCTAAACTGGTTGATGGGTGAAGAGGCTCAAGCAGGCGCTTCCAAAGTACATTATGCTCCACTTCCTGAGGCTGCTGTTGCAAAAGCAAAAGAGATCCTGAAAAGCGTAACCTACGAAGGAAAACCACTATTGAAGTAAATTACGATTTTACGCAACTGAAAAATGAATAGTGACAAAATCACACGAATCGTTTTATTTTCAGTTTCAATATTAGTACTAATGTTGGCTGCAGGTATGGTATATTCCCTGGTGGGAGGTTCCATACCTGCTTTCAAAGCTTTTGGGCTGCGATTTATTTTCTCTGGAGAATGGGACCCTACTGAAGGGCAGGAAAAGTATGGTGCTTTGCCTTTTATTGTAGGAACGTTAATGACATCATTTGCAGCTCTTATTATTTGTTTGCCGTTGTCGTTTTCAACTTCCTTATTTTTAGGCGAATATTTTAGAGGAACCCGGATTGCCAGAATATTGGGATTATTGGTTGATTTATTAGCTGGAATCCCTTCAATTGTTTATGGATTATGGGGTTTTTACGTAATGCGCCCAATGTTAATTGATCTTGGATTTGGAGGACAAGGGTTTGGTATTTTTACTGCCAGCCTTATTTTGGCAATCATGATTATTCCTTATGCAACCTCGCTGAGCAATGAGATAATAACGATGGTTCCGAACGACTTAAAGGAAGCTGCATATTCATTGGGAGCAACCCGCCTGGAAGTGATAACATCTGTGATAATTCCAAACGCACGTTCAGGTATTGTGGCAGGTTATATTCTTGCTTTTGGACGCGCATTAGGCGAAACGATGGCTGTTACGATGCTTATCGGTAATACCAACTTTGTACCATCGAGCTTATTTTCAACCGGAAACTCGATGGCCAGTGTTATTGCAAATCAGTTTGGAGAAGCAGAAGGTTTAAAGTTGAGCTCATTGATTGCAATTGGCTTATTGCTTTTTGTAATTACGGGAATCGTGAACTGGATTGGAAAGATGATCATTAAAAAGATGAATTAATTCGCGTGGATACATTGAACATACATAAAAGCCAGGATCATTCGTCCAGGCGGATGTTGAAAGACAAGATTGTATTGGGCGTTGTAATTTTACTTTCGATTATTACGATCTCCCCAATCATACTTATTATCTCAAAATTGGTAGCTAAAGGCTACAAGCAAATAAGTCTTGAATTTCTGATACAAAATACTCCTGACACATATGAAGCAATGACTGCTGTGGCCAATGGAGAAACAATTCCCGGTGGTATTGCCAACGGAATTATTGGAACCTTGTTGATGGTTGTAGTTGCAGCGGTAATCGCTATTCCTGTAGGTGTATTGACGGGTATTTTTCTGTATGAAAATCAAGGGAAATTCATAGCCAATTTCACCCGGAATATTACGGATATATTGATGGGGGTACCATCCATTGTTCTCGGGCTGATTTCTTATTTGTGGATTGTGAAACATATCACCATGGGATATTCAGCATTGGCAGGAAGTGTTTCCTTATCAATCATGATGTTGCCTATGATTGTTCGTTCTACTGAAGAAACATTGAAGATGATACCTCAAACGTTAAAAGAGGCTGCTTTAGCATTGGGAGTGCCCTATCATAAAGTGATACTAAAGGTGCTGGTTCCTACAGGATTCAGTGGTTTGTTAACCGGAATACTATTGGGGATATCAAGAATATTGGGAGAAACAGCTCCACTGATGTTAACAGCTTTGGGAAGTTCAATTATTAATTTGGACATTACAAAACCAACCAGTGCAGTTCCCTTATTAATCTGGGAGTTTTACAATGATCCTAATATGATTGATTTAATTTGGAGTTCCTCCTTGTTGCTTATGGCAATTGTATTGATTCTTAATATAGTTTCGAAACAGATTGTCGCCAAAAGAAAATAGAAAATGACTAGCACAATAGCAGAAATAAAGAACCCGATCTTGTCAATTCGCGATTTGTCTATTGCTTACGACAAGAATTATGCGGTGAAAAATGTGTCGGTGGATATCAAAAAGAATGCTGTAACCGCAATTATGGGACCTTCTGGATGTGGAAAGAGCACCTTGTTGCGAGCATTGAACCGAATGCACGAGCTATACGAAAATATTAGCACAGAAGGTGAGGCTTTGTTGAATGGGAAGAACATCTATGATATGTCTGCAATTAAGTTGCGTCGGCATATGGGAATGGTTTTCCAGCGGCCAAATCCGTTTCCCACCATGAGCATTTACGATAATGTAATTGCTGGGTACAAATTAAATGGCATTCGCGTTAAGAAGAAAGAGAAAGACGAAATTGTTGAGCGTTCTTTGCGCGATGTAGCTTTATGGGATGAAGTTAAAGACTCATTATTCAAGAAAGGAACGTTTTTGTCAGGAGGACAACAACAGCGATTGTGCATTGCACGTGCGCTGGCTTTCAGTCCGGAAATAATTCTGATGGATGAACCTACTTCGGCGCTTGATCCGATTGCAACTTCAAAAGTTGAAGATCTTTTAGTAAAATTGAAAGAAAACTACAGTATAGTTTTGGTGACACATAATATGTCTCAAGCTGCACGTATATCAGATTATTCATTATTTATGTATCTTGGAGAGTTGGTTGAATATGGTAAAACAAAGAACATGTTTACCAATCCGGTTGATCCAAGAACAGAAGAATACCTTACCGGTAAATTCGGTTAATTGAATTTTAAAATTTCAGTCATGACGATCAAAAAGGATGATGCAATAACGAATATTATTTACGATTTCGAGAACCTTTCGAATATTGTTTTGGAACAACTCGATTACATGGAACACTTTATTACATCGGGTGATATTGTTGTATCAGATGAAGTGTCGGCTTACATTAAAAGGAACGAAAAAGAAATAGACAAGAAAGAGGTAAAACTTAGCGATAAGATAGTAAACACTATTGTTTTATATAAGCCTGTGGCTTCTGATCTTCGAAGGATAATTGCCTGTTACCGGATCGTTATTAGTTTGGAAAGAATTGGTGATCTGGTTGTAAACATTACTAATTTTATTCAAAAAATTAAAACGCCGGAAGTCTATGAAAAACTCCAGGAGGTTTTATCAAACATGACGATTCTGAGTATCAGAATGGTGAGGAAATCGTTGCTTTCGTTTTTAAATGATGACAAAGAGTTTGCAATTTGGACAATTAAAAATGATGTTGTTTTTGACGAAATCAACCATAAGTTAATGAAGAAAATATTGGCAAAAACGAATACGGCCGAAAGCAACAAGCATCTTCTTATGAGCATTGTTACCATTAAGGAAATGATGTCGAATATAGAGCGAATTGCAGATCATGCAACCAATATTGCAGAAGCTGCAATTTATTCCATTGAAGGGAAAGATGTCAGGCACCACAAATTGGAAGAATAATTATGGATTACACTCCGAGAATATTAGTAGTTGATGATGAGAAAGATCTCCGCGAGATTCTTCAGTTTAATTTATCGAGTGAAGGTTTTGAGATTGATGTCGCTGCTTCGGCAGAAGAGGCATTATCAAAACCGCTTGAAAATTATCACCTAATACTTTTGGATGTAATGATGTCTGGAATGTCAGGTTATAAAATGGCTGACATTGTTAGGAAAGAAAAACAATTAGGGGTTCCTATTATTTTTTTAACAGCTAAAAACGCTGAAAACGACCTGCTCACAGGATTTAATGTTGGAGGTGATGATTATATCATCAAACCTTTTTCAATCAAAGAGGTCATTGTTCGCATTAAAGCAGTTCTAAAAAGAGGCAAGCCAACTTCTACCCCCTCAACTACACTTGAATATGAAGGATTAAAGCTTGACATAAACAGAAAATCTGCAGCAATAGGTGATGAAGTTATCAAGCTAACCCGAAAAGAATTTGAGATACTTGCTTTGCTGATGAAGAACAGAGGTAAGTATATCAGTCGTCAGGAAATACTTAATCGGATTTGGAGCAATGATGTGATTGTTACCGAAAGAAATGTCGATGTAAACATCGCCAGGTTGAGAAAGAAAATTGGTGATTATGGCTCAGCCATACAGGGGCGGGCTGGTTATGGATATTGTTTTGAAAATTAATTGCATAACTTTTATATCGTACAAGTATTAATTTTTTAATTAAAAATATTCTCCGTGGTACTTAAAAGAAAAACATATCAGCAACGTATTTTTATATACTTCTTTGCTGCCTTCACGTTTTTGCTGATCTCCATTTTGGCATTTCAATATAAACGTGAAAAAGATTATCGTACAGCTCAGCTTGAAAATACCCTGGATAACTTTGCAGGGTTCACGCATCGATATATTGAGCATTACAAAGTCATGGAAAGTGGCAATTTTGCAAGGCTTGATACGGTTAAACATCTCGTCCCAGAAATAAATATTCGAATTACTGTAATTGATGTTAGGGGAAAGGTATTGTACGACAGTTTTGTCAAACAATATGATCAAATGGAGAACCATCTTTCCCGGGCCGAAGTACAAAAAGCATTGTATTCTCAGGTGGGTGGTAATATTCGTCACTCGGCAACTACCGGGCAGGATTTTTACTATTATGCCCGCAATTATGGTGACTATTTTGTAAGATGTGCTGTTGTCTACAATATTGAGGTTGAGAATTTTTTGAAGACTGAAAGGGTTTTCATCTTTTTTATGATCGCTCTTTTCTTTGTCATGTGGGGAATTTTGTTCCTGGTTACTCGAAGACTGGGAGAGTTTGTAAATAAATTGCGTGATTTTGCAATACGCGCTGGAAAGAACGAAGATATCGACCCGAATATAGATTTTGCAGATTCAGAATTTGGAGTAATCCGGAAGCAAATAGTTCAAATTTATGATCGTTTGAAGAAGGCAAAAGATGAGTTAACTGCTGAAAAGGAAAGATTAAATAACCACTTGCTTGCACTGAATGAAGGAATCGCTTTTTTTAAACCGAACAAAGAGAAAATACTGGCAAATAGCCATTTTATTCAATACATCAACTTGATTTCCGAACGTTCAACGATTTCAGCAGATTTACTGTTTGAAATCAGGGAGTTTAAACCAATTTTGAAACAGATTGAAAAAACGCTTAAGCCGGATATTGTGATCAACCCTAAAAGTTTACCACAATTCAGTACTACAGTTCATAAAAACGAAATGTACTTCAAAGTACAGGGAATCGTTTTTGCTGATAAGAGTTTTGAAATTTTGATTAGCGACATTACGCGGCCGGAGAAGAGGCGATTGCTGAAACAGCAATTAACTTCTAACATTGCTCATGAGTTGAAAACTCCATTGGCATCGGTAAAAGGTTACCTGGAAACAATCATGAATAACAAGAATCTTCCCAAAGAGAAGCAGGACTATTTTGTAGAACGGGCGTACCTTCAGAGTGAACGTTTAAATGCATTACTTAACGATATCTCCCTTCTTAACAACATAGAAGATGCAGGTGATTTATTTGAGTTTAAAGAAATTCATATTCGTCCGTTGGTGAATGATGTGATTGAAAATCTGGAATCGCGATTAAACGATAAAAACATCCTGGTGCAGCTGTTGGTAGACAAGAATGTTGTTGTCCAGGGAAATGATAGCTTGATCTCTTCTATTTTCCAGAACCTGATTGAAAATTCAATCAATTATGCAGGTGAAAATGTACAAATACAAATTAAGCAATACCTGGAGGATGATAAATTCTATTATTTCAGTTATGCCGATACTGGTAAAGGTATACCGGAAGAGCATCTTTCAAGAATCTTTGAGCGCTTTTATAGAATTGACGAAGGACGCACGAGAGAAAATGGAGGTACTGGTCTTGGACTTTCAATTGTGAAAAATGCTGTTCAACTTCATAAAGGAGAAGTTTCGGTTCGAAATCGTTCCGAAGGAGGATTAGAATTTCTATTTTCAATTGCCAAAGAATAGATTGCAAAGTTATTACTATATGTATCTGAAGTCCCGTAAGCTCTAGTTTGCGGGATTTTTTTTGTCTAAAAATCAACCACTTCCACTCAAGATTAAAGTAATAGTTGTGTTACCGTAATGTAACATAAGAGTAAATGAAGCTTAATCAACGTGTAACAATATACCTCGTAATTAGCTGCTGAAAACAAACGCGATTTATTGTGGACAGGACTTCTTTGGAACATATTTAATTCAGTCACTAATTAGCCTGCGAAAAAAGCTTCATTCTCATTGCTCTGATCTAAATGTCCCAAGTCTTTAAAACAATAGACCGATTAAAACCGGCGTGTATGCGTGTTGATTTTTGACTAGATATTATATAACAAATTTATGGGAACGAAAAGATTTATTCTGCTTAACATCCTGGTAAGTATTGCTATGCTTGCTTCTGCTCAAAACGGTACAATTAAAGGAACCGTTATTGATGCAAAATCCAACGAAACTCTTATTGGAGCATCGGTTTATTTAGAAGGTACAACGATTGGAACAATTACTGATTTTGATGGGAATTTTATTGTCCCCAAGATTCCTGCCGGTACATATACTGTTTTATGTTCTTTCATTTCATACGAAACTAAATCAGTTGAAAATATTACGATTACTGATGGTTCTGTTATCGACCTAAATTTCAGCCTTGGTGAATCAACTGTTGAAATTGAAGACGTTAAAGTGGTTGCAAAGGCTAATCGGGAATCGGAGTCAATGCTTTTACTGGAGCAAAAGAACTCTCTAGTAGCTACCCAAACTATTGGAGCTCAGGAAATCTCTCGAAAGGGGGTTAGTGATGCTGAAGGTGCTGTGACAAAAGTTTCAGGTATTTCAAAACAGGAAGGCGTGAAGAACGTGTTTGTCCGTGGTTTAGGTGACCGTTTCAACACAACTAGTTTAAATGGCTTTCCTGTACCTTCAGAAGATCCTGAGTATAAGAACATCTCGCTTGATTTCTTTTCATCGGACATTATTAAGGCTGTAGATGTAAATAAAGTATTTAATAGTGAAATGACCGGCGACGTTGGAGGAGCGGGAATTAACATTAACTCTAAAGAACTTGTTGGTAATTCAGAGTTGAAGATAGATGTTTCTACCTCAGCAAACTCCGAAACCTATGACAAGGATTTTCTTATCCCTGACGGTATTAGCAATTTTGGTTTTGCCCAAAATACAAACAGCCCAATGAGTGGTGAAACTTATGCATTCAGCAATTCACTAGACCCGTTGTCCCAGAGTTTTCAATTAGGAAAAAGCGTTGGTTTTTCTGGTGGAAAACGTTATGAGGTGGGAGCCAACCACAATCCATTAACATTTTATCTTATAGGGAGTTATTCGAGTGACTTTAGTTTCAGGGATGGTATAACCCGGCAAACAACAACCAACGGAACTATTTATCGTGATCAAAGCACTAAGGAATATGAGACGGAGTCATTGCATTTTGGAATGGCTAACCTAACATATCGGTTCAACAAATATAATCTCACCTATAATTTACTTGCTATACATACTGCAAAGGGAGGTCTAAGAGACGATTTTGGGATGGATGGAAATCCTTTTAATGGAAATTCCGAGAATAACTATTCAGGGTTGGTAAGACGCCAGCAAAACAACGACAATACCTTACTTGTATATCAATTACGTGTCAATCGGGAAATCAATAAAAGGTTGTCGGCTGATGCAGGTGTTGCTTTTAATTATACGGTTGGAAAAGAACCTGACAGACGTGTAAATTATTTAACGTATTTGGGAGATAAGAACATAGAACCTCTTAAGGGTGAAGGTTATCATCACCGTTATTTTGGAGAGTTAAAAGAAAGAGATTTAAATGCCAATGCAAAGGTTGTTTATAAACTAACTGACGATACAGATAATATTTCATCAGTAGAAGTTGGCTATATAGGACGTTTTTTAACTGATGAGTATAATGCCAGTGCCTGGGACAACAACTGGAGTAAAAGTCTGCCTCAATTAGATCTTGATAACTTTTCCCTAGACGAAATTTTCAACCAGGAAGGATATGCGGCGGGGAATTTCATAAACAAAAATTACAAAACATACAGGTATACTGTTAGTAAAATGGTTCAGTCGGTTTATTCGCAATTGAACTGTCAACTCGGACAAAACTTGGTGACAAATTTTGGCATAAAAGCAGATGATGTTCATATCGATTTAGATTATGACTTAGATGTGAAAGATCAAACCCCTGCAAAAACGAATTCAATTGATAAATTTTATATTCTGCCAAGTCTTAACTTGAAATACAGTCTGAATGAGAAAAACGCTCTAAGACTCGGTGCCAGCAGAACCTATACATTGCCACAATCCAAGGAAATCTCACCGATGCTTTATGAGGGGTCACAATGGAGTTCGCAGGGTAATAAGGATCTGGTTCCTTCAATCAATTACAATGTAGACTTAAAATGGGATTTTTACCTCACAGCTAAAGAATTGATTTCGGTTACTGCTTTTGGAAAGTTAATTCAAAAACCGATTTCAAAAGTTGAGATCAATGCTGCAAATGGCTATTTATCTTATGCCAATATTGCTGAAGAAGCTAAGCTGGCAGGTGTTGAAGTCGAAATCAGGAAAAATATCTTTTCAATATTGAATGAGGAAGGTAGCGATACAAAAAACCGGCTTAGTACTGGTATTAACTTTTCCTATATCAGCACAGGGGTAGAACTGAGTAACAAGAGTGGAAACTTACCACTTGATTTTACAAATGAAAAAACGGAATTGGAAGGAGCGTCACCTTACCTTGCCAATGCAGATATAACCTATCAATATAAAACTAATGATGTTGATATGACGACTTCAGTAGTGGTGAACTATTTTAGTGACCGCATCTACTCTGTCGGAGTAGGTGGCTATAAGGACGTTGAGGAAAACGGCCTAACCACAATCGACTTTATATCATCCTTCAAAATAAAACATAGGTGGGGGATAAAAATAAAGGCAAAAAACCTACTTGATCCGGAATTTCAATTAACACGCAAACCCAGCGGAGAAGATGCTGAAGCTGTTGTATTAAGCAGCTATAAAAAAGGCATTAGCTGTAGCCTTGGTCTATCATATGAATTTTAATAAACACATTAAATAATCATTTTTAATTAAAACTTACCAAAATGAAAAAGTTATTATTCGCTCTTTCTATTTTTGCAGTCCTTTTTGCTGGTTGTACAAAAGATGAAGAAGAAGGTCCAAGCGTAATTGAAACTAATGAATTGGCTGGAGATATTACTGTAGATACTCAGTTGGATGCTTCAATTACTTATAAATTGGCAGGAACCTTAAGTGTGAAAAGTGGTGCTACGTTGACCATTCCCGCAGGAACAACCATTAAAGCCAATAAAGGTTTTAGCAATTATCTTATTGTGGAACAAGGTGGTAAAATTATGGCTGAAGGTACTGCAAGTTCTCCTATTACCTTTACTTCAGCAGAGGCTAGTCCTGCTGCTGCTGACTGGGGTGGTATTTGGATTAACGGTTATGCTCCTATTTCAGGCGGTGGAACTGGTACTGCTGAAGTTGATGCTACACTTCCTTACGGAGGAGACGATCCAGCCGATAACTCAGGTATTCTTAAATATGTTGTTATTGCTTATTCAGGTGCCCAGTCAAGTGAAAATGTTGAGCACAATGGTTTAACCTTGGATGCTGTTGGTAATGGTACTGTAATTGAAAACATCTACATCTACGATGGTGCAGATGATGCAGTAGAGTTCTTCGGTGGAACAGTAAATGTAAAAAACCTTTTGGCTGTGAACTGTGACGACGATTGTTTCGACGTAACACAGGGATGGAGTGGTACTTTGGATAATGCATATGGAGTATGGGAACCTGGGTATTCAAGTACAGAATCTGATCCTCGCGGTATTGAATCTGATGGTAACTTAGACGGAAACTATCCAGATCAATCTGGACAATCAAACTTCACAATGTCCAATATTACCATCAAAAATGCCTCTGGTTATTTGATGGAAGATGGTATCAAAGTACGTCGTGGTGCTACTGCTACTATCACCAATGCTTTGCTTATCGGTGGTACCGCTAAAGACCTGATCGATGTTACAGATAGCAAAGGTGATGCAACTACTTCCACTTCCATCAGTCTTACTATTGAAAAAGCTGCAAGTACATCACATGATATTCATGCAAATGAAACGTACAACAATGTTGCTTTTGCATCCGGAAATACAGGTGCTAATACATCTGCTTTCTCTTGGACTGGGTATGATTTTTCAAGTGATGAAACAGAAGAAATTAGTGGTGACGTTACTGAAGATATGAGATTGAACGCTCTTTATACCTATACTTTGAATGGTACTTTAAGTGTTAAAGACGGTGCAACTTTATCTATTCCTGCCGGAACAATGATCAAAGCAACAAAAGGTTTTAGCTCATACCTAATCGTTGAGCAAGGTGGTAAAATCATGGCAGAAGGTACTGCTGAAGCGCCTATTACCTTTACTTCTGCAGAAGCCAGCCCTGCAGCAGCTGATTGGGGTGGTATCTGGATTAACGGTTATGCTCCTATTTCAGGTGGTGGTACCGGTACTTCTGAAGTAGATGCTACGCTTCCTTATGGTGGTTCTGACACTGCAGACAACTCAGGTGTATTAACATATGTCAATATTTTCTATTCTGGAGCTCAGTCAAGCGAAAGCGTAGAGCACAATGGTTTAACCCTTGATGCAGTTGGTAATGGTACCGTAATTGAGAACATCTTCGTTAAGGATGGTGCTGATGACGCTGTTGAATTCTTCGGAGGAACAGTTAATGTTAAAAACTTTTTAGCTGTTAACTGTGATGACGACATGTTTGACGTAACTCAAGGATGGAGTGGTACTTTGGATAACGCATATGGTGTTTGGGAACCTGGATACACAAGTTCAGAATCTGATCCTCGCGGTATTGAATCTGATGGAAATTTAGACGGAAACTTCCCGGATCAAACCGGACAATCAGACTTTACGATGAGTAATATTACGATTGTAAATAACTCTGACTACCTGATGGAAGATGGTATCAAAGTTCGTCGTGGTGCTAACGCTACTATCATCAATGCTTTAATTATTGGTGGTGAAGCAAAAGACATCATTGATGTTACAGATAGTAAAGGCGATGCCACCACAACTACAGCAATTAGCCTGACTGTTGACGGAACAACTTTCACTTCGAATG
Source organism: Sunxiuqinia sp. A32 (assembly GCF_052690465.1). Taxonomy (NCBI): domain Bacteria; kingdom Pseudomonadati; phylum Bacteroidota; class Bacteroidia; order Marinilabiliales; family Prolixibacteraceae; genus Sunxiuqinia; species Sunxiuqinia sp. A32. The sequence continues at coordinate 49,911 of NZ_JBQYLI010000014.1, read as the reverse complement.
AGATCCATAATAATGAAACTTATTCGAACGTAGTAATCGAAGCTGGAAATACAGGTGCTTCTACTTCAGAATTCAGTTGGACTGGATACAGCTTCTAATCTAATCATTACGATTATTATAAAATTGAAGTTTTAAGCAGGCTTCAATACCCGTAAATTTGAAAAGCCCTGGTCATCGACCAGGGCTTTCTTTCTATACTATCTATGTGTATATTTTTTAATAATTGAGTGAGATAATCTTTCCTGGCTCGAACGTTGAACTGTATACTACCGGATCTTTGATTACTTCTTTCGCTTTTTCAATTCCCTTGTCATTTTTAATAGCAGAGCGAATTGCACCTTTTTGATAATAAAATCTGGAAACGATTTCGTCGGTTAGCATCTCAACGATTTCCTCTTTAAATTGCTCGATATCCTTGTTCAGCTCATGTCCGATTTTAGCTTTTAATTGATCAAATTCCCCTTTCGCAATAGAATAATACTTTTCTTCTTTTGCAGTTTCCATCAATTCATTAAAAATTTCTTCTGTTTGTGATTTATAGGAGAATCCTTTTTCATTCACATACTGCTTAAAACTAGTAAATATGTCATCAGTAATTTCAAATTCCTCGGGCTCAGGAATAGATTTGTGTTCGCTTGCATACTTTGTTGCAAAATCAAAAATCATAAAATCACGCACCAAGTGAATACTTAAACTACTTAACTGATCCAGATCAATTTTCACATCCGGCACAACACCTCCACCATCGTATACTTTACGACCTTTTTTAGTGGTGAATTCTGAAATTAGTGAATCCGGAACACTGCCAACACTACCATCTTCATTTCGATGGGAATAATCTAAAGCCTGGATACATCTGCCACTGGGGATATAATATTTTGCTGTTGTAACTTTTAGTTGTGTGTTGTAACTCAACTCACGGGTGGTTTGTACCAGACCTTTCCCAAATGTGCGGGTTCCAATAATGACACCCCTGTCCAGGTCTTGAATAGCACCGGCCACAATTTCTGAGGCAGAAGCTGATCCTCTGTTCACAAGCACTGCAATTGGCATAACGGTATCAACAGGCTGTTCTGTTGCTTTGTAAACTTTATCCCATTGTTTTACTTTTCCACGAGTGCTAACAATTTCTTCTCCCTTTGGCACAAAAAGATTGACAATATTTATCGCTTCAATTAGCAGGCCTCCAGGGTTGGAGCGTAAATCAAGCACCAATGATTTGGCGCCCTTTTGTTCTTTTAGTTCGATGAAAGCCTTTTTTACTTCATCACCACAATCTTTGGTAAAGTTTGAAAGTCGAATATAACCGATCTTGTCGTCCAGCATTCCATAAAATGGAACAGCATTAATTTGTATTTTCTCACGAACGATGTCAATTTCCTGTGGTTTCTTTTCGCCGTAGCGTTTAACCTTTACATTGACCACCTTATTTGCCGGTCCCTTCAATAGATTACTAACGTCCTCAGTTGACATGTTGTTAGTTTCTTTTCCTGAAACTTCTATAAGGACATCGCCAGCTTTAAGTCCTGATTTTTGGGCAGGAAATCCTTCGTAAGGTTCAGCAATTACAACTTCATCGCCATGCTTACTAATTAGCGCCCCAATACCAGCATATTCACCTGTTGTCATGAACCTGAAATCTTCCATGTCTGACTCAGGAATATAGTTGGTGTAAGGATCCAGCGATTGAAGCATTTCATCAATACTGGTTTTAACTAAATCGTTCGGGTTTATTTCATCTACATAGAATAAGTTCAACTCCCTGAAAAGGGTGTAGTAAATATCCAGGTTCTTATCTATTTGGAATAGTTTCTCGTCGCGATTAAAACTAAACAGCAGTAGGCAAACGACCAATACTCCTCCAAGAGCAATTCCTATGTTCCGTTTTCTATTAAATTTCATAGCATTCATTTTTCAAACTCAACCAACAAAAGTAATAAAGCTTCACATTTATTATACCATTCTTTTGGGGTAATTAGTTAATTAATCTTAATTGGCATTACAGCTTGTCTCACATTGCCTAATTATTTGAAAATTCTGGTTTGATGAAAAATGTTGAATAATTTTACGATAAGTATTTTATTATAACTATAGAAAGTGTAGTTTTGGTCCGCAATTCATTACCCCTGTTACTATGACAAAATTTGCGTTACTATTGATTGTTTTTTTGGCCTTTTATGTATGCCATGGACAAACTAATTTTGAGAAAGGTTATTTTATCACCAATCAAGGTGAAAGGATTGAATGCCTTATAAAAAACCTTGATTGGGAGAATAATCCAGAGGGATTTAAATATAAGCTCAATCGTGGTAGTGATAATCAAAAGGCTGTTATCGATTCGGTGCTCGAATTTGGAATTTATAACCGTTCAGTATATAAAAGATTTGTTGTTGATATAGATCGATCAAGACCAGAGCTTACAGAGTTAAGCAATCAACGTCGTGCAATTTTTCAAAAGGAGATACTTTTTCTTAAAGCGTTAATTGAAGGAGATGCAAACTTATATTTTTATAAAGACGACAATATTCGACGATACTTCTATCAATTTGGTCAAACTGATGCCGTTCAATTGGTGCATAAGAGTTATCTGAATCCGGAAGGTAAGGTGGGGACAAACAATCGTTTTCGACAACAATTATTTACCTCGCCACTGGGAGAATGTATCCCCCCTGAAAAAGTAGATAACATTCCTTACAAAAGGGATGAATTATTAGCTGTTTTTAAAGAATACAATAAGAAAAATGGATCAACAAAATATGACGTCACTTCCAATACGAAAAAAGAATTGTTTCATATTTCCATTCGGCCGGGGCTTCAGACTTCTCAATTGCGGGTGAAAAATTCAATGAATGAATTTAAATATGCGGAGTTTGAAGCAAATTCTTCTGTCAATATCGGGGTTGAGACCGAATTTATATTGCCTTTTAGGAACAATAAATGGTCGGTAATATTAGAACCGAGTTACCAACGATTCAAGTCCAAAGCATTAATTCCATATACTTATCAAGCTCAGGTTGAACAAGTCTCTGTTGATTTTCAGTCAATTGACGCACTGGTTGGTTTACGCCATTATTGGTATTTGAATAATTCCAATAAGTTATTTGCTAATGCCGGATGGGTATATCCAATTTATAAAAAAGGGCAAATGCTTTTTGAACGATCCAGAGACTTAGATTTGTATTCCATTTGTAATGTGGTTTTAGGAGTGGGTGGTACTATTAATAATAGGTATACCGTTGAACTCCGATATGCTTCGGATCGGGAAATTTTAAGTAGGTATGTGACCTGGAGATCCAATTTCCAGTGCGTATCCGTTGTTTTTGGTTGCAGAATTATATAATCAGCTTACTGTTTTATTTCAGTTATGAACCTCCACTTTTTACTTACCCATGGTTCGCCTGCATAATCGATTCCAATGCGGGGCGTTGATTTGAAGTTGCTGATTGGTTCTGCATCTTCAATCCAAAGCCGATTGGATATTTCCAGGTTTTCGCCGTAGAAAGATTGGTCAAGTTGTAATTCGCGGCCCAATTTGCCGGGGCCGTTATATCCTTCAATTCCACGAATTAACACTGCGGAAGCACTTTTTTGATCTTCGGTAACAAAATTGAGTAACCAATACATCCCATAAATTAAGTAGACATAGACTAACCCGCCTGGTTGAAACATGACTTCGGTTCGTTTGGTTTGTCCTTTGCTGGAATGACAAGCCAAATCCATTTGACCGCAATACGCTTCAGTTTCTGTAATTCGGTATCGACGAATATCTCCATTAGAAAACCTTCGAACAAGAGTTTTTCCAAGGAGTTCTTGAGCAACGAGCACAGTGTCTCTTTGAAAGAATTCAGATTTTAACCGGATTTCAGATTCATTCATATTACGAATATATAAATTAGTATTTTAGGTTTGCCATTATCCTGAAATCGGGCATTTCAACCTGTTTTTTATATCTTTCAAAAAACTCGCGACTCGCGACTCGTAACTCGAAACGCTTCCATCTTGTAAATCTTTGTGTTAATTTTCTTTTTCACAGTATTTTCTGTTTGGTTTTTAAGAAAAAAGAAATACTTTTGCAGTCCCGATTATTGTCCGTACTTGCAGTTCTTATAATTTATTGATAATGTTGAAGGTAGTAAGGTTATCAACATGCCCGATGTTAATAACTCGAAATCTCCTAACAGATTGAAATGTAAGTTTTTGCAGCTTTTAGTGTTTAATTAAAAAAAATTTGAGCAAGTGGATACCTTAACTTATAAAACCGTTTCAGCCAATAGTGCGACGGTAAATAAAGAATGGGTTGTTATTGATGCAACAGATATGGTACTTGGCCGTTTGGCAAGTGCTGTTGCTAAAATGTTGAGAGGGAAACATAAACCCAACTTTACCCCTCATGTGGATTGCGGTGATAATGTAATTGTTATCAATGCAGAGAAAGTAAAACTAACAGGTAATAAGTTGAATGACAAAATTTACCTGCGCTATTCAGGATATCCTGGTGGTCAACGTTCACAAACTCCATCGGAGATTTTGGCAAAATATCCTGAACGTTTAGTTGAAAAAGCGGTAAAAGGTATGTTACCTAAAAACCGTTTGGGACGTAAGGTTTACGGAAATATGAAAGTATACGTAGGCCCTGAGCACAAACAAGAAGCTCAGAACCCAAAAGTAATTGATTTAAATACGATTAAATTATAACAATGGAAGTAGTAAACACCTTAGGACGTAGAAAAAGCGCCGTTGCTCGTATTTATGTAAGCGAGGGCAAAGGAAAAATTACCATTAATAAAAGGGAATTGAATGAGTATTTCCCAAATGGTACACTACAGTATATTGTTATGCAACCATTGAACCTTCTGGGAGTCGCTGATCAATATGATATTAAAGTAACCCTAGATGGTGGTGGTATTAAAGGACAAGCTGAAGCTGTGCGCCTGGCGATTTCCAGGGCAATGGTTGAAATCAATGCTGATTCAAAATCAGAATTGAAAAAAGCTGGGTTCATGACTCGTGACCCACGTGAAGTGGAACGTAAGAAGCCAGGACAACCAAAAGCACGTAAACGCTTCCAGTTCTCAAAACGTTAATATTTTTTATTCAAATAACTGTGGATCTGAAACCACTGAGACTCCCCCAATTGGACGGACTACTCAGAGGTTGCTTTTCAACAAATTATTTCAAAAAGTAAAAAGATGCCAAGAACAAATTTTCAAGAATTATTGGATGCAGGCGTTCACTTTGGACACCTGAAAAGAAAGTGGAATCCGAACATGGCTCCTTACATTTTTATGGAGAAAAACGGAATTCACATTATCGACCTTCAAAAAACAGTTGTAAAAATTGATGAAGCTGCTGCTGCATTGAAGCAGATTGCCAAATCGGGCCGCAAGATTTTATTTGTTGCTACCAAAAAGCAAGCAAAAGAAATCGTTGCTGATTTAGTTGGCGCTGTGAACATGCCTTACGTTGTTGAACGTTGGCCTGGTGGTATGCTTACTAACTTCCCAACCATCCGTAAAGCGGTGAAGAAAATGATCTCCATCGACAAAATGATGAAAGACAATAGTTGGGATAACTTGTCAAAACGCGAAAAGTTGCAAATTACCCGTCAACGTGCCAAGCTGGAAAAAATCTTAGGTAGTATCTCTGATTTGACCCGTCTTCCTGCTGCATTGTTTGTGGTTGATGTATTGAAAGAAAAAATCGCTGTTCGTGAAGCTCAAAAATTAGGTATCCCCGTATTTGCAATGGTTGATACTAACTCTGAACCACAAGGGTTGGATTTCATCATTCCTGCAAACGATGATGCTTCACAATCTATCCGTTTGGTTGTTCGCTTAATGACTGATGCTGTTGCTGAAGGATTAAATGAACGTAAAGTTGAGCGTGAAAAAGATGATTCTGACAATGCTCCTAAAAAATCCAAAGGCAAAAAAGCAGATGCTAAAAAATCTGCAGCTAAGGTAGAGGAAGAAATTGAAGTAGAAGTTGAAACGGAAGTGGAAGCTGACGATTCAGAAGAATAAATTGTTGACCAAAAATAAAAATATATAATTATGGCAATTACTGCTGCAGATGTAATGAAGTTGCGTAAAGCAACAGGCGCAGGCATGATGGATTGCAAAAAAGCACTTACTGATGCCGATGGCGATTTTGATGGCGCTATTCAAATTATCCGTGAAAAAGGAAAACTGGTAGCAAGCAAACGTTCTGACAGAGAAGCTTCAGAAGGTGTAGCACTTGCAAAAGTAAGTGATGATAATAAATTCGGTGCAATCGTAGTATTGAACTGTGAAACAGATTTCGTTGCTAAAAACGATGATTTCGTAAAAACTACTGCAAGTTTTGCTGAAAAAGCAATTGAAGGAAAACCAGCTGATTTGGATGGTTTGAAAGCAATCGAGCTTGACGGTCGTACTATTGCAGACCATGTTACTGAACAAACAGGTGTTATCGGTGAGAAAATTGAGCTTTCTTTCTTTGCGAAGATAGAAGCTGAATACGTTATCGGTTACATTCACCCAGGAAATAAATTAGCCACTTTGGTTGGATTTAATAAAGGTGGATTTGATGCACAGGTAGCAAAAGATGTTGCGATGCAAGTTGCAGCAATGAGCCCAGTTGCGGTTGATAAGCAAAATGTTTCTCAGGAAGTTATCGATAAAGAATTGGAAATTGCAAAAGAAAAATTCCGTCAGGAAGGAAAACCCGAAGCAATGTTGGATAAGATTGCACAAGGTTCTTTGAATAAATTCTTTAAAGAGAGTACTTTATTGAACCAAGCATTTGTAAAAGACAACAAACAAACTGTAAAAGATTATCTTGCTTCTGTAGATAAAGATCTTACAGTAACAGAGTTTGTTCGTTTTGCTCTTTCTGAATAAGAATATATTTAGACTTATATAATTAAAACCTGCGTGGACCTTCCATGCAGGTTTTTTTGTTATTATACTTTAGTGTTGGGCATGCTCCTGCATCTTTATTATTTTTGTAATTCTAAACAAGCAACATGGAAATCATAACTTCTTTTGAATTAACTACAATCCAATGGGTTTTAATGGCTGCTTGCGGAATGCTAATTGGCATGTCAAAAGTAGGAGTGCCCGGTGTTTCTTTGATTGTTGTTCCTACCCTTGCTTTTATATTTGGAGGAAAGCTTTCAACGGGAGTTTTGTTACCAATTCTAATGATGGCAGATGTTTTTGGTGTGGGGTATTATCGAAGACATGCTGAGTGGAAATACCTTTTTAAAATACTGCCTTGGGCGTTTATTGGAGTCGGATTAGCCTTATGGGTTGGCGAAATTGTAAACGACGAGCAGTTTAAAGATATAATTGCCATCCTTGTTTTTGTATGCATCGGGTTAATGCTGTGGAGGGATCGACGTAAAGGAGCATCGTTTTTCCCTGATAGTTGGTGGTTTGCTGCTTCTATGGGAGTTTTAGGTGGCTTTGCTACAATGATAGGGAATGTTGCAGGACCAATTTTTGCAATCTATTTATTGGCAATGCATCTTCCCAAGAATAACTTTATTGGTACATCGGCTTGGTTCTTTCTGATTATTAATATTTCAAAGTTCCCATTGCACTTTTTTATTTGGAAAACCATTAGTGCTTCGAGTTTGATGCTTGATTTGATGACACTTCCAGCAATTGCATTAGGGGCATTCCTGGGAGTTTTGCTGGTTAAAAAGATCAATGAACGGATGTACCGGGCTTTTGTGATCGTAATCACTGCGCTATCGGCATTCTTGTTATTAATTTGAGATTTCAAATCGACATTCAAACAAGAACTTGTTGGTTTGTGAATGCATAGAAAATAGATTATTTGCGTTAAACGAAAAAATATGGAACAATTAAAAACTTTCTTTTTAGAAAAATCGGTTAAAAATGTTCTTGATGTAGGTTCTGGAATTGGCGATTTTGTTAAGATATTAAATGATGTTTTTGGAAATGGAGCCAAGATTGTAGGCACAGATCCTGGCGATCAGTGGCTTATAGAGGCAAGAAAACGTTTTTCTCAGGACAATATAAGTTTTGAGAGAATGAATGGTGAGAAATTAAATTTTGAGGATAATTCGTTTGATGTGGTTTCAATTTCAAATGCCTTACATCACTTAAAAGATATTGGTGAAACATTTGCAGAGATGAAACGGGTTTTAAAGCCCAATGGCTGGATAATTGTCAATGAGATTTCGGATGGTGAGCTTAACAAAGCACAGGAAAACCAACGAATGTTGCATCATTTTAAATCGTTTGTTGACCGTTTGCATGGTATAACGCACAGCGAAACATACACCCCGGATCAGGTGCTGGAAATTGTCACTGGCAACGGAGTGGATGTTCAGCTCTCATTTCCACATGAGAAAATGAAGAATCCAAATTTCGATGAATTGTTTCTGGACGAAAAAATTGCACAGATGGAGAGTCTGTTGGAAGAATTGCAGGGGCGGCCGGAATATGAAAAGATGGAAAGTATATTACCTGATTTTAAGGAAAGGCTGAATAAATATGGTTTTCAAATGGCTACTCAGCTAATGATTGTCGGACAATTTAAATAAGATATAGGAAATTATGGCGAAGATAGATTGGAAACCGGGAACAATGATTTATCCACTTCCTGCTGTTTTGGTGAGTTGTGGAGAGACACCGGAAGAATATAACATGCTTACCATTGCATGGACTGGAACGATATGCAGTGATCCCCCTATGTGCTATATTTCAGTTCGACCTTCCCGTCATTCATATGACATCATAAAAAGGACAGGTGAATACGTGATTAATTTAACGACAGAGGACCTGGCAAAGGCAACCGATTGGTGTGGTGTGCGATCTGGTGCAAAATTCAATAAATGGAAGGAGATGGGATTGACACCAGCACCAGCGACAATCGTAAAAGCTCCCATTATTGCGGAAGCACCTATTCATATCGAATGTAAAGTAAAAGATATTGTGAACCTTGGCACTCACGATATGTTTATCTCGGAAGTGGTAAATGTTATTGCCGACGACCGTTATTTGGATGAGGAAACAGGGGCATTTAGTCTGAAAAAGTCAGAGCCCATTTGTTATTCTCATGGCCACTACTTTAAGGTTGGTGAACCCATCGGAAAATTTGGCTGGTCGGTAGAAAAGAAGAAGAAAAAGAAGAAGTGAACATTTGTTTAAGTTTTTTGTAATTTAAGGTGACCTGAAAATACATATCACTTACAACTTTACAAATAACTTAAAATTTTTAAAATGAAGAAATCAATTCGGGCACTTTTGCCTGCGTTTTTAATTTTACTGATAATGAATAATGCAGTTGCAGCTGAGGGGAACAATCCTCTATTAAAGCCGTTTAACACACTCCACCAAACGGCACCTTTTAATGAAATCAAGAATGAACATTTTTTGCCAGCTTTTAAACAAGCTATTGAAGAAGCGCGGGCAGAAATACAGGGAATTATAGATAGCAAAAGCGAAGCAAGTTTTGAAAATACCATTGTTGCAATGGATCAGTCTGGCAATCGTCTGGCGACTATTCGAAAGATATTTTTCAACTTGAATTCTGCTGAAACGAATGATGAGATTCAAAATATAGCTCAGGAAGTAGCACCGCTGCTTTCAGAATTTGGCAATGATATTTCGTTGAATCCAGACCTGTTTAAACGGGTGAAAGCTGTTTATGAGAAGAAGGATCAGCTGAATCTGAATGCTGAGCAAAAAACCTTATTAGAAAATACCTATTTGGGTTTTGTTCGAAGCGGAGCAAATCTAGGAGAGAAGGAAAAAGAACGCTACCGGGAGATCACTTCAGAATTATCAAAATTATCGCTGACTTTTTCTGAAAATGTTCTGGCTGAGACCAATGCTTTTGAAATGTTGATTCAGGATGAGGAGGAGCTGTCTGGTCTTCCTGAATTTGCTAAAGAGGCTGCCGTTCATGCAGCCAAGTCGAAAGACAAAGAGGGGTGGTTATTTACCTTGCAATATCCGAGCTTTATACCTTTCATGAAATATGCGGATAACCGGGCTCTTCGGGAAAAGATGTACCGTGCATTTACCGTAAAAGGGAATCAAGACAATAAATATGACAATAAGGAATTGGTAAAGAAGCTCGTCAATCTGAAATTGGAAAAAGCACAATTATTGGGATATGAATCTCATGCCGATTTCCAGTTGAAAAGAAGAATGGCTGAAACTCCTGAAAGAGTTTCCGAATTTTTGGAACAGTTACATCAAGCTTCACGCCCTGCTGCTGAGAAAGAATTTGCGGAGGTTGTTGAGTTTGCAAAGAAAGAAGGCTTTGAAGGAGAACTGCAGCGTTGGGATTGGAATTATTATTCTGAGAAGTTGAAAAATGCTCAGTATGGATTTAATGAGGAAGAAGTGAAACCTTACTTCAAATTGGAGAATGTAATTACCGGGGTTTTTGATTTGGCAAAAACATTGTACGGGCTGGATTTGAAAGAGAATAATGAAATCCAGGTTTATCACCCCGACGTAAAAGCATACGAAGTCTTTGACATAGATGGCAATTTTGTTTCTGTTTTGTATTTAGACTTTTTCCCCAGAGAGGGAAAACGCTCTGGTGCCTGGATGACTGATTTCAGGGGACAATGGTTGGAAGATGGGAAGGATAATCGTCCTCATGTGAGTATTGTAACCAATTTTACAAAGCCTACCGGCAAAGCGCCGTCACTTCTTACGTTTGATGAGGTGACTACCTTTCTGCATGAATTCGGTCACGGGCTGCATGGTATGTTGAGTAAATGTCAGTACTCCGGAACTTCAGGAACAAATGTATTTTGGGATTTCGTTGAGTTACCCTCGCAGGTTCACGAAAACTGGGCGTATGAAAAAGAGTGGTTGGATAAGTTTGCCGTTCATTATGAAACAGGTGAAAAACTCCCGGAAGAGTTAATTGAAAAGATTATAGCAGCAAAGAATTTCCAGTCGGGCTATGTGTCTGAGCGCCAGTTGAGCTTTGGAATGTTAGATATGGCTTACCACACCATTGCAGAGCCATTGAAAGAAGATATCCTAACTGTTGAAACGAGGGCAATGCAAGAAACGGAATTGTTTAAACCAGTTGAAGGAAGTTTGATGAGTACTTCGTTCTCTCACATTTTTGCAGGTGGTTATGCTGCCGGATATTATAGCTATAAATGGGCTGAGGTATTGGATGCCGACGCGTATGCAGCTTTTAAAGAACACGGAATTTTTGATAAGGAGACGGCAGATTCTTTCCGTGAGAACGTGTTGGAAAAAGGTGGGAGCGAACACCCAATGTTACTTTACAAGCGTTTCCGGGGACAAGAGCCAACGGTAGATGCTCTGTTGGAACGAAGCGGGTTGAAGAATTAATTGATTTTCTATTATACACAGAGTGGCTATCTTAAAAGTCTAAGTAAGGTCATCCCTAACTGGAACTTTTAAGATAGTTACTTTTTTATGATTCAATGTTTTCTAGGCTGTCAGTCTAATTAAAGCGATAGCCTATTGAAATTTTTCCACCTGTTCGGGTTGTTTGCTCTCCGTTATCCCATACCCGCCCATTGTCAATCGCAGCAGAAATGCCAAATGAAAGAGGAAGCTTTTTGCTTTGCCTCCTAACTTCTGCCAATGCTGAGAATTGATTTCTGGCCGGCTCAAAAACAGTGGAGTAGGTTCCAAAATTTTTGAATGTTGTGAACTGGCATTTCCAAAAGTAGTTTGAAGAGATATTTCCAGTTAGGCCAAAGTTAAAACCGGAAATCCTATTGGTAAGAGGCGAATTATTATGAGAATTTAATTGACTGAAAAATGGACTTCCCATAGTAAAAGAGTGATAAACCGCTGACTGATAAATCCCATTATTCATATAATTATCAACACCACTGGGATCACTTGATCCATCAGAATTATATGAATCACCGCTTTGGTCTTTGGTATAGAAATATTCAATTAATGCAGATCTGACAAATGCATTGGAAGACCGTGATGAAAAATAAAGGCCATAAAGATTATCTTTTAGATTAGCGAGTTCCATTCCTGAATGATCTTCAAAAGGGTGGGAGATATAAAACTGAAGATCATTTTTCAACGTATGCCAATCGATCTGAAACAAGTAATTTCCGTATTGATTCCCTATGACATTTTCCTGATCCGTAATGATAGCATTTGAGCCGCCTGAACTACCTGAGATGTACTTTAAATAGTCTTCCCAGCCCGGTAAATTGCCGTATACAGGATGCTTCCCTCCCCACATTACATAATGGCGTATTCCACTGGTGATTTCAAATACCCCTGAATTTGTTCGGTATTTTATGAGCAGACTTTTATGGTGCAGATGAGTCTTTTCTACATAACGGGAGTCATCCAGCAGACCTTCTTCGTAATCCAGATTGAAGGACAGCCTGTCTGGAATCAGGTACAAGTAGCCATTGGTGCCAATGCTAATTTTTGGATGAGGACGTGCATTTCGAGAATAGCTGATGTTACCATTTGAAATGGACAGCTCGTCAAATTGTTCCTCCTCGGCAAACCTGCCAATAGAAAGCCGACAAATTTTCCATTGAAATTGGGCAAAAAGTTCGGTGAAATACAGGGAATTACCGTGTGAGACGGTGGCGTTTAACCGGGTTCCCCAGCTTAAATTTATTGCTTTATTCAGGGGGTATGCATCATTTGCCCGCAGTTCCATTGATGCACTAGCCGAATGATCCAGTCTATATCTCCCAAGTTGGTTGGCCCATAACCAAAACGGCAATTGGTCATTGGTTCCTCCAAGAAAACTGGATTCAAGTGAAATTTGTTGCGGGAAAGCACTCATTGAGTGTATCGTAATAAATAAGAGGAATATATATTTTTTCATTGATTTCTTTTTAAAATTTATTGCTATCACGGTGTGTAGGGTAAAGCAATCTCTTTGGATACAGATTCCTTCATCATTATCTTATGCTCTGATTCTTGGTAATAGCTGGACGTGTTAATTGCTAACAGATTACGTGGTTTTCATTATGCTCGTAATGTTGCTTTTTATTTATCAATAATCATTCTATATTATTGTCTTGATAAATGGATTCTTAGGAATTATTCGGTTAGGTTTCTTATATTGATCATAAGTTTGCAACAAGTAAACCGCCGGCTGGTCATCAACCATCCCAGTTTAGCAGCACGGAAAGGAAGAGGAGGCCGGCGGAACTTTTGCAATATATCACAAAATTTAATTATACCATGAGTTATCAAGATGATTTCACACAATGGAAAGATCAAATTGAGAATCTCCCTCCAACAAAAGTTAAACTACCGAACCAACCGATTGATGATTTTGTAGCAAGTACCGAAACCCTGGCTGTTGAAGCGAATAAAGACCGCGAACTACTGTCGGCTGCAGGGCTCGATGTTACTCTAATAGATGAACTGACACCTCTGAGTGGCGCTTTGCGTTATTGCCAGGCTCAATGGATGAGCGAATACCGGGCCCGCGAAGAAGCCCAAAAGGAATGGCTGGAGCAATCTCCATTGGCCTATGAACTGCGCGATGAACTGTTGCATCATTTTTCCTTTGCTTATCGTGATTATGACGATATTAAAAAGAAGGTTATGCGCATACGAGAAGGTGGCAGCCATGCAGATATGGTGCAGGATTTGGTTGAGCTTGCCGTGTTAGGTGAAAAATTCCCCGAACCTTTAACGACAATCAATTTTGATATTAGCACGCTTCAACAAGCACGTGTTGTATCCCATTCGATGTCAGAATTATTAGCAGCTGCTAATGGGGCAGCAGGAGCGAACGGTGCTAACAAGCAAATGCGCGACAAAGCATATACTTTATTAGTCGATAAAGCTTCTGCCATTCGCGAGTATGGCCGCTACATATTCTGGAAAGATGAAGAAAAAAAGGAGCGATACTACAGCTAGCATTTTCTAAAACCCTTAATTTTAATAGCCCCGGGTCAGGTTTTACTATCCCCTCGGGGCTTTTTCTTTTCCAACCGGGCAGGATGCCCCGTCCATCGACAGTTTTTTGGCTTCAACCAGCATGGTTGAGCTTTCCATTGGCAGTTTTTTTGAAATAATCAGCAACTTTATATCGTCAATTGGCAGTTTCCTTGGTTTGTCTTTGAAACGAGTCATTGGGAACGTTGTGTATCCATGTAAAGCAATCCTTTAACACGTAAATTTTTTATTCTCTTCAGTCATACAAATTGAGATTTTACTCCTTTCTGAAAAATTGGCTTACTTTCCTAATATTTTTAAACAGCAGGGTATATACTCCCCCAATATTGTTATTTCGAATAGCCCGAAGATCTTCTTTTGATTTTAGAATAATATTTGCAAGGCTCTTATTGCTGGCACCTCCTACTCGCATTTTAGTGATCACATGGGGCAAATACTGGAAACCTAGCTTCGTGTCTTGAAGAATTCGAAGCATAAAATCGTAATCAGCTGCTATCTTAAAGCTTAAATCAAATTCGCCGTGTTTTTGATAAACCTCCTTTTTTAAAAATAAAGTAGGATGTGCAGGCATCCAGCCATATCGTAAGTTTTGGTGTTTAAACAGTTTGCTTTTCCAATAGCGGATGACCTTATTGGTATCGTTTTTGTCTACATACTGAAGATCACCAAAAACGCCATCTGCCTGTGTTTTCTGAAAGGCTTTAACAAGGTCTTCCAAGGTGCTTGGAGAAGCAAATACATCATCCGAATGAACAAAGCCAATCACATCTCCTGTTGACATCTTAATCCCTTTGTTAAGCGCGTCGTAAATGCCCTCGTCGGATTCAGAAATTGAATGACTAACGAGTGGATTGTTTTTGAGAACAGTTTGTGTTTCATCAGTTGACCCACCATCAATGATAATCCATTCAATATCATTATAGGTTTGTTGTTGGATACTATCCAATGTATCCAATATATTGGGATAGCTGTTATAAGTAGCTGTTATAAGGGTGATTTTCATAAATTATTTAAAAATATTCTTCGTAAAGTTCTTGGTAAACTTTTTTGGTTTGTTTATAGCAAGAGTCCCATGAAAACCGACTTGAATTTATTAATCCATTTCTTATTACTTGCTCGGTAAAGCTTTGATTATTCTTCAATAATTCCATCTTTTCTGCAAAATTATGGGTTGTAATATCATCTATCAGAATAGCACTGTCTTTTGCGACTTCAGAGATTGATGAGTTATTAGATGCAACAACTGGACATCCTGCTCTTTGTGCTTCGATTATGGGAATACCAAAACCTTCATAGGATGATGGGTAAATCAAGCATAATGCCGAATTGTAGATCGTGTTCAGCTGCTCATTTCTAATCCCAGTTAAATGGGTATAGTTAGTAAAGTCTCTTTCTCGAAAAAGAGCTGTTTCTTCTTCCGTTATTTTTCCGCTACCAACCATTACTAAAGGAGTGTTTGCTTCCTTGCAGGCTTTTACAGCTATCTTGAAATTTTTATGATTACTTTTTCTTTCACCTACATAGACTGCATATTCCTGAGGTCCGAAGGGAACTAATTCATTCAATTGAGAAAAACTATTCCCAGGTTCTACGCGATAAGCATCGTCAACTCCATTGTAGATTACTTTGATTTTCTCGGGGTTGGTTTCAGGGTAAAATTTTAGTAAATCCATTTTTGTATTTTCAGACACGCAAATGATCTTATGAGCATTTTTTATTGCGGAACCTTTCTGAAAGGAATGGACCGATTTTGCTATTCCTTTACGAAAGTACTCATAGGTGAAATCATGAACAGTGGTAACATTTAATAACTGGGGTGATTTTGATATTCGGTAATAACTTGAGTGAAATATTCCCTTGCCCTTTAGCTTATTGGGATTGACGTAGCGCTGGACTTGCACTGGGAATTTGGCTAATGGATTCCTTAGCCGTTTATCAGCAGAAGCATTGAGCTCGCTACTAAATATATTATCGTTTTCTTCTTCCAAGAAGCGTACATTTATCTCAGGATCTTCCAGGCATCTTTTTATCAACTCGTACCACACAACTGAAATACCGCCAGCTTTTTGTAAAGAGAAAATGATGTTGTCAAGGTAAAGATTCATTTTTTATTTTGATGGGATAAGTTCCGTAGATTTTTTGTTCGAATAATAATAGAGGAGCAAAAAGAGACAAAACCCGGAAACGGTATAATGTCCTTGTCGCAGTAAATGCAGTAAGATCATTATAAATATACTATTATTAAGCAACCATAATTTCATAAAAAGATGATTGGTAGATTCTTTATATTTTGACTTATTCTTAAAAACAAATCCGATAAAAATTAGGAACGATATAATTCCTCCTTCTGAAAGTAAACGTAATGCTAAACTTGCAGCTTCTTTCTTATTGATATCAGATAGATTTGCCATAGCAGAAGGGATATATTTATCATAGTTGATCTCATGGGTGCCTAAGCCAGATCCAAAAAATGGATTGTTTTCTAAAGCTGATTTTGTTACTACAAAATTTGAATACATGGCATAAGTACTCAAATTAATTTGTTCTAAATCTTCTTCCGAACTATTTGTGGTAACTTTTAAGGTGTCATCAATTCTCATTTTTATAGGTGGATACATGTAAGCTGCTATAATAATGCCCAGCACCAATACTGAAAGAGGGAATGCATACAGCATTTTTTTTGTATTTAGCGTTCGAAGATAGAATACCATTACTGTTAGAATAATCCCAACATAGGCAATTAAAGACAGTGTTAGCAGGTATGCTAATATAATAACTACAGACCATGTTCTGGAAATGAAGAGGTTAGGTTTGATAATTAAGTTGTGAAGGCTGATAAATAGAGCAGGTAACAAATTATAGGCAGCAAACGATGGCTCTCTGTCAAATGACTGGAAACGTATTGTAATGCTGCCCGGTATCGTTAAAAAAGATAATACGTTTTTAAAAATTTCCCCTTGCCCAAGAGCGAATAGTAAAACCTGAAATCCTCCAAAGAATATAAAGATCTTCACTATAGTGAAATAATGCTTCATAATCTTATCCAAGTCAAAATTCATGTATTTTATGTAGCCGTAACTTACAATTAAAAAGAAACAAATATTAATGATTTGTTTCATGACTGAAAGTGGATATTTATAACCGCCTATAAATGACAAGATCAATACAAGAAGTATCGCAAGAAGAATATTCTTGTCAAATTTTTCATACAATCCGATATAAATGAAAAAAAAGAAAATCAATATAAAGAGAGGGAAGTACCAATAAATATCGATGGATACTCCAAGTCCGTCAATCATAAGGCTACTTAAAAAAATTGACAGCATGAAAATATTTGAAATTATACTTTTAAGCATCCTCATTCAATATTTCTGAGTATTTATCAATGACCTTTTTGACAGAATAGTTTATTGCAGCATTTTCTGGCAGCCTGTATTGCATTAATCCTGACTCGATTAACAAGGACATTTTTTCAATCAGATTCGAATCTTTGAAGGAGAAAATAAATCCATTAATCCCGTCCTTAACAATTTCATTTATTCCTCCAGGGCAATTATTTGCCAGTATTGGACACCCACAAGCTAAGGATTCTAGCAGTACATTGGGAAAACCTTCGAATCGGGAGCTCAAAATGAAAACATCAGATTTTTGCATGTAAAGGTATGGATTGGGCACATTTCCTGTAAAGGTTATTTTATCTTCCAGGCCTAAATCTTTAACTTGATGCTTCAGATTTGCTTCATCTTCTCCTTCTCCCAGGATGGTTAAATTTAGGTTGTTGTTATCCATTTCGCTAAATTCCTGAATTAGAAGATCAAAACCTTTTTGATATGTTAGCCTCCCTGCTGCTAATAAGTTTATTTTATTTTTTGGTAATTGAATCGTTAAATCTTCGTTGAGTTTATTTTGAATAAATGCGATATCAACTGGATTATTGATTTTTTTAATTTTTGTTGAGTCGACATTAAAGTTCTCGACCAGGTCATTTTTCATATCATCTGACTGGGCAATAATCAAATCATAGTTGTTATAGAATTTTCGGTACATCCACCTGATTATAGCTATTTTTTCAAAATGAGAAGGTAAATTAGACTCTCTTGCTACCTTCTTGGTTTTTGTAGGTAAAAGGAACAAAAAAGGAGAAAGAAATGCATTTATAGTACCTGCTCCCATAAAAAGAATGTCTGGAGATTTTTTTCTGATTACAAAGATTAATTTTATAAGGAAAGTGAAGAAAGAAAAACGTAATCGCTGTTTTAAATCTAATGATATAATTTCCACATCCTTTTTCAAATCACTTATAAAAGAGTTTGAACCATTCTTTTTTAGAATGACTAGTTTGGGGTTAAATATTTTTCTATCCAAATTATTAAGCAGAATGGAAACTACGCGCTCCGCACCAGCTCCTCCCAAATTTGGCATTACAAATAGTATTGTTTTTCTCCCAATCATGTTAGATTTTATTTAAATATTTGATTGCAAATATTTTCTAAAGCACTACCCTGAACTTTCATTAATTTTTCTAATTGAATCTTTCCTTTATTCTGTAATTGGAGATAAAGTTGGTTGTTCAAGTTTATTTGAAGAATTCTGTTTTTTATTTCATCTATTGAGAAAGGATTAAAATAGAGTGCAGAATCTCCACAAATTTCAGGGATACTAGAGATTGCAGATGCAATTATTGGGATGTTATGGTACATGGCATTTAAAGGCGGATATCCAAATCCTTCATTTAGAGAAGGGTATACAAAGCAGTAAGCGTTTCTGAAATACCGGGCTAATTCTCCTTCTTCAACATAGTCCTTAAAGATAAATTTATCAGGATTCATAACTTTCTTCAAAGACTTGTTCTTTCCAATTCCTAATATTACTACAGATTTTTCTGTTAGCTGATTTTTGGAAAATAATTCGTCAAATGCTTTTATTGCTCTATAACTATTTTTGATCCATCGGTTTGCGCTGATTATTAGGAAGTATTCTTTTCCAAATTCTGTATTTGGTGAATCTTGATTTTTTGTATCCAGAAGTTTTATGGGTGAATGTATAACAGCAATATCTTGTTCTTTAATGTTTGGGAAAAAGTTTATTATTGAATACTTAGTATGATTTGAGACTGTCAGTATCTTCTTATTTTCGATTGATAGTAGACTGTTATATTTTTTGTATGCTAGTTTCCAAGGTCGATTCTTAATAAATGATTTCCGAATACGATATTTTAGTTTAGATATTATCCCAGTCCTGTACTTTATTTCAAAATCATCATTCGGACATTCCAGTTCTCTTAAACCATGGATCGTCATGATAAATTTGCAATGGGGTACTGCAAAATTCCCAAATGCATATGGCATGGCTGAATAGAAGTGAGTGTAGCCATTTTTCACAATTAACTCTTCAATCTGTTTAGTGCAGATTATTTCATATACTCTCAGTTTGTATTGTTCACAAAGCTCTAGCAATTCGTTCTCAATGAAATTTTGGGGGTTGTAGAAACAATCAAAATTAGAATTGCCTGTTTCTAGTGCATACTTAAATACTACTTTCGCATATTCACTTCCTCCGTGAAATTTTGCTTCTGGTGAAGATTGAGTTGCGGAAAGATCAAATAGTAGTTTTACCTCCATTGGTTATATCTTAAATGCGATTAGCTGGCTATTGATTAATTCTAAATGTTCATGTAATCAAAAACCTTCTCTGAAAATTTATTGTTGATTTGCCTGCACTCATCAAGTAATTCATCATAAACAGGAGCTTTTTTTAAAAGTCTTAGGGCGTCCGCACCATCATCACTGGTTGGGACCTTGTATTTGAAACTAAACATTTTCGAAGAATTTGGAATAACCACTACCTTTTTTTTCATCAGCATTGCCCAATACATTGCATGATAGCTGTTGGTAATCAACATTTCTACACTTCCAATGAAACTTATTATTTGCTCAAAAGACGAATTGTTTTGAATGCGGGGGAATCCATTTAATTGATTGCCCGATAGTTTAATGTGTTCGTGTTCAATTATTCCAATGTCTTGTTTCGTATCAAAATTCTGATCAAATATTGAATTCATACAGCTTACACATGGTACCCATTCAGTGCCTTTTATTTGGTAGTCGCGAAGTCCGACAAGTTTAAAATTCTGAATCTGTTTGTAAAACAATTGACTCACTTTGTAAGAAGGATTATTGTGCCCGACTCCCCAAAGTGCAACTTTTCTTCCTTTTTTTACGAGCAAATTCATCATTTCAATACTATGTGAGAAAGAAGGTCTGTCAAGCAGCCCACCTCCTCCCAGAATAATATCATTTTTTGTTACTTTTTTAGTCCAGGATATTGTGTTCAGAAAGTTGTATGATTGATAGTTAAGGATGTCTAATTTTTGGTATTGATTTAGTTCGTTGAAATATAAATATGGTGCACTCTTTAAATCCCCACTATTTTGAGTATTTATTCGATGAATGTTTATGATACTATCATTTTGAATAGTACAGTTTTGAATAACTTTTTGAGCATATTTTCTTTCGAGACTAAGAATCATTATACAATCCAATTAATAATTTTCTTTTTGACGCAAACCAATAAATTACTGACAATACTGACCAGAGCGGAAAGAACCAGACATATGGAGACCGAATAAATGCTAATACCATCATAAAAATATAATCCAACCAGTAGAATCAGATAAATGGATGTTGATATGTATAGCGTACGTGAATATTCGTTTTTCAAGTTATTTACAAGTAAAACTCCTATTCCGATTAAGTAACTAACAGGTTGAATGAAAATTAATATTCCCAGCACCCAAAATAGAAAAATAACTTCAGTGTATGATTCGAAATATTTCGGGATTATTATTTGGAATGAAATTCCGAGTATCAAATATATTGCAAGTCCAACAACAAACAATAATCGAATACTATTTCTAATTAATCTTGGATTTTTATTTTTCGAAACATTTGGGAATAAAACTTGCCCGGCAAGTTGAAGGAAAACTACAAAAACCTCTTTTATTTTGTCCGCAATATCATATATTGCAACACTTTCCATTCCAACAAAAGCCCCGAGTATGACTTTGTTGCTTAAAATTTTAATCTTTCCGGCAATACTTCCCAGAAATATTGAAACGCTCTCGGCTGTATAGTATTTTAATACTTTCCAGGATTGCCATTTAAATTGAAGACGATTTTGTGAAAAGACAATCCAGAGAGAGAAAAAACCTGCAATTGAGTATCCTGCACCATTAATTATTGGCACAGTCAAGTAGTCATTTTTTTCTTTTACAAGAAAGAAAACCAATAACAAAAAGAAAGACCTGCTAATCAGATTAATGATGGTGATGTATTTCATCTTTTCAATTCCTTGGAAATACCAAATCGGAAAAATCCATTCATACAGGCATAAATACATCATTAAGTAAAAGAGGGGCTTAACATTCTCAGCTTTCGGGAAAAATCCAAGCGTTACCCAAAGAATGACAAACGAGAGTAAGAAAAAGGCACCTTTTATGATAAGAATACTACTGACAATCTCGGATAATTTATTCTTATCATCTCGATGAATTGATACCTCTTTGGTTGCGGAAAGATTGAATCCAAAATTTATTAGAATTAATAAATAGGATACTACCGTTTGTGCAAACACAATTAATCCATATGTTTCTTTTCCTAAAACCTTTAATAGATAAGGAATGGTAACTAATGGTACCAGTAGTGTGAATACCTGCAAGGCAGAGAGGTATCCAAAATTCTGGATGAGGATTTTATGTGGGAGCATCTTAGCTTTGATGCGTGGGATATATCTTTTCAAAAGGATTATATGCTAATTTAAAATATATGTAGTAATAGCTGTTTTTACTCTTTTTTCCAACGATGTTTAACGTTGACGATAAATTGTCTGCCGAAAACTGTAAAAACCCCCATTATCCCTCCTAGAAACATCCAAACAAATAGAATTAATGGTCGGTTTGGTTTTGATTTATCGACAGGTATTTGCACTGGTTGGATAATTGCAAAAACCGGTGTTTCTTCTTTTACCTGAATTTTAGCCTGTTCAAGTTGTTTTGCCAGTTCTGAGTAAACAGAATATGCTAACTGATATTCACTTTGCAGACGCTCTTCTTCTGTGAGAGCCATGGCCGATGATACGTTTTTATTGCGATCGCGAAAGGTTGCCAGGTTTTTCTGAGCCTGTTCAAATTCAGCTTTCTTCTCTGCGTAGCGTTCTTCAATGAAATGCAGTTTTTCCGATGCCTTTTCTATCTTAAAATCAGTAATATATTGTTGAAGTAGTTGTTGTGACTTTTGAGTAACTTGCGCTGCAAGTTCAGCTTTATTGAATCGGGATGAAAGGGTTATATAGCCTTCTTTATCATTAATTTCAATGTTAATTTGCTCGCTAAGTTTTTTACGTATTCTCTCTTGCTCTTCAGTTAGTTTTAATAGGTTATTGCTTGAACGAATCCCATTTGTAGAATCTTGTTTTCCTTTAAATGCTCTTAGAATTATAGATGGCAGTCCAATTGTGTATCTTTTTATTAAGGGGAATAATCCGAGTTTCTTTATTTCTGTATAGTATGTGAAGAGATTAACGGGTTCGGATGATCCTTCTATTGTATAACTTGCATTTAGTAAGTCATGTTGAAACGGAACTGAATTTACAATTTGGGGATAGAGCATGGGAGAAAGTGTGGCTGGGCTTTCCATATTGTTCATATTGAACCCGGCCATTGCTGCAAGAGAAGATAGTCCACCTAATTTTGAGGCGTTTGAGTCCTTTGTTTGAGGAACCATGGTGGTGGTTGCAATATATTCTTTTGGTGAGAAGATGGCAATAATTAAACCTAGAATTATCCCTCCTAAAGTAAAACGGATGATTATTTTACGACCTGTCCACATTTTCTTAGCTAGATCTATCAAATCAACCTCCTCGTTTTCGTGTGATAGCGTGTTTTTATCTTGTAAAGGCGTATTCATGATTGTTTTGGTTATTGGTGGTCATTCGGGTTATTCTTGATACCAAGTGTATTAGTTAATTTTGTTTTAGCGTAGAACCGCTGCTATAGCAACTGCCAATGATGAAAGAGCACTTGTAATTGCCAGCCACTTCCCAGTGTTATCTCCATCGGGTTTTACGGGTTTCATTGGGACAACAATTTGGCTGCCAGGTTGAGGGATAGGAAATTTCTTAAAAGGTACTTTCTTGGTTACACGTGTCGTTCCGTCGCTATAAATGATATACAGTTTACCTTTTTTTGCATTGTCGGAAAAGCCACCGGCACGATTGATGTAGTACTTCAGTTTTTTTCCTTTTTGCCAAGCTAATCCTATGGGATTCAAAACTTCGCCAGTTATCCAAATCTCATCAGATTTTTTAGGAATGTAGACTTCATCACCTTCGTTTAAGATATAATCGTAGATAGAGCCAGGTTTGGCCAAAATTTCATCCAATCTAAGTTCGAGGCGGCTCACATTAATTTTTTCTTCCATCCAAATCAAACTATCCTCATCTTGCTCCATCATTTGGATATATTCTATGTTTTGTTTTATGTCTTTTTCGGTATTTCTATTAAGGCTGGCACCTGGTGAAAAAGCATAGGGCGTGAGTCCTCCCGCACGCGATATGATATCCGAAATGCGTTCTGTTTTACTCGAAATACTGTATTCGCCAGGATACTTAACTTCTCCGGTTACACTTACTGTTTTTTGAGTATGATAGGAAGGTGCTTTTCTAATGTATATATAGTCAAATGCCTGTAAAGTGAATTTTTGATCTTCAGGGTCTAGTTTTAGGTTTCTATCGATGTGAAACTGGTAAAGGCTAACCATTTTGTCATTAATTTCCTGCGCTTCGTCTGGTTTATTTCTTCGGGCTACTTCAATAAAGGACTCACTGGCTGCTTCGGTGAGGCCACCAGCCAGAAAAATAACATCTTTTAGGGTCATATTTTTCATGAAATCGAACTTTCCTGGAAACATGACTTCTCCTAGTATATTTACAAAGGCTTGTTCTCCAATACTAAATATATCACGGATGATGACCTGATCTTCTCGTTTTAAAGGGATATTCATTTTTCCGGCCACCACATCATCAACTTCAAAAGGGATGGAGGTTGGGTAAAGTTGCTCATCAAGGCGAATAATCAATCCTCTGTTGGCATAATGATCTTCACGAATACCCCCTGCTTTTTGAATTAGGTCAGCGAGTGTTGTATTTTCAGTTAATGAATAATCACCAGGCCGAAATACGGCACCACTAATATTAATCCGGTTTTCAAAACGATCAATAACTTTTCCGGCAAAAATACTATCTCCATTTTGTAGTAAGAAACCTTCATAATTCTCCTTTGAGACATCAGCAAGTTGCATCTGTCCGTTTGCAAAGCGTGTAATTGAGAGTTGGTTTTTATAAGCATTTTCTGAAAATCCGCCCGCATAGTCAATTAATTGCTGAAGGGTTTCATCTTCTTTTAATTCAAAAATTCCTTTTCGTTTAAATCCTCCCCCAAGTTTTACTCTTTTTTCATAAGGTGGAACGATTAAAATATCTTGATCCCGCAGCGTTATGTTTGCAGCAGCATTTCCATTGATTAAATAATCATATACATCAATTTTTGCTTTTGATTTATTATCGCGGATAAGCTTAATATTTCGAAATGAACCATTTTCATTTGGTCCGTTGGAAAGGTAGAGAGCATTGAAAGCAGATGCAGTTGCTGGTAACGTGTATGTTCCAGGTGCAATTACTTCACCGATTACATTAATGGTAATGGAATGCAAGTTCTGTATACTTACATCAGCAAAAGTTCCAGGAGAACTTCCTCTCATGTCACTATAAATTCCTGTAAGCCTATTTAATATTAATTGGCGTGCATCTTTGAAATTTTGTCCGGATACAAAAATTTGTCCCAGATCTGGAATATTAATCGTACCATTATTGTCAACAGTTAGTAGGTATGTTTGCTGACTTGCTCCCCAAACATTGATTTGAAGTTGATCTCCAATTCCTAGGGTGTAATTTTGAGGCGTAGGAATATTAATATTGGGTTCAAAACTTAGGCTCTCAGAATTAAAAAGCTGATATCCAAAAATGCGTTTGTTTAGTTCGGTAACATGGACTTCTTCCTTCTTTAAAGTATCAGCTATCAATGTAGTGTCCTTCTTTTCAAATAATAAATCAGATTGCTCAGAACTAGTAGGGTGAAATGTTTTTAGTTGTTGAATACGGTTAATTAATTGATTAATTTGAAACTGTGATGCCCCCTTAGCCTTGGCAAGGCTAATTGCCTGATCCATACTAAGCCCTTGGTTCTTAATTTCCTTAAGAACTTGCTCAATTTGTTCATCGCTCGTGTTTTGAATATTAACAGAGTTTACATTCTGAGACAGTCCTTTAATGCCGATTATTAGTAGGCTTATGAAAAATACTATTTTAGTCATGTGTTTAAATAATTCCATGGTGATGACCATTTTAATTTAACCGGTTTGTTTTAGTTTTATAAAGATCGGGTAAATGTTTTTGAACTCCTATTCGAACGATTATTTCGCAGGCTTATTTAGAAATTAGATATACTCACAGCTTCGCCTCTTCGGTCCCATTTTCCGAATACTTATTTAATAAATCGCCCCTTAGGCATACGTCTTCAGACCTTGATTCATTAATTTGAAATTACTCATTATTAACGGTAGTCAAAGTAAAGTATTATCGTATGCACGAAGAATTAGGGAGTCTTTTGCGATTTTTTTTAAGAGAAGAAATGATCAATTGTTTCAGGAGGTTTTTTAAATTATAAAACGCCAAATCTGAAATAAACAGCTTGAAAAAATTAACATTAGTTTTGAAATATTCTTTTTCTAATTCCATAGACTGGCTGATTTTCTTTAACTGGGCCATAAATACGAATCACCTTGCCTTGACGGTTTTCAAGCTTTTTAAGTTGCTCAATATGTCTCCTCTCAACAACAATTTTTGATCTCAATGAAAATAATGACACAAATGTAAAGCTCAATACAAGAACCGTAAAGAAACTGAATGTTACAGAAACATAAGGCTGAATAGTCAGCGATAATAGTATAAAACTAATAGTATATAAAATTAGGAAACTACTAGCTTGCAAATGCGACATTCCTGTCCGAATTAATATATGATGAATATGATTCATATCGGGAGAAAATGGTGAGCGCTTTTGATATAACCGAATCGAAAATACACGCAAGGTGTCAGTAACTGGCACTATCAAGAATGCAAGAGCTACTGTGGGTACCTGTCCAATTTGATATTGGATAGGAGCATGATTATTTAAGCCAATAAATTTAATAATCAGGACGGATACTAACATCCCAAGAACAAGAGATCCGGTATCTCCCATGAAAATCTTTTGTTTTCCACCCCACAAATTGAATTTTAAAAAAGCCAACAAACTTCCACTTAATGCAAAGCTAAGAACTGCATATTGACTAGATCCAACAGCTAGAAACCACAATCCAAGGGATAAAGAAATAAAAAGGACAAGTCCTCCTGCCAACCCGTCAATTCCATCAATTAAATTTATTGAGTTTATAAAAAACAGGATAATTAAAAAGGATAGAGAATAACTAAATATGCTATTTAGATGATAAACTCCAAACAGGTGCTCCATATTATCTAGATGGAAATTGCCCAAAAATACGAGCATCAAGACAGCTGCAATCTGGACTATCAGTTTTTTTGAAGGAGAAATTACGAGGATATCATCTTTTAATCCAACAAAAAATAGCATGATCATCGCTCCATACAAATATTTGAAATTAGGGATTGAACTATCCCCGATAAAAATAATAGAACTTAAGGTTACACCAATAAAAATTGCAATTCCCCCTAAAGTTGGAATTACTGTTTTATTTAACTTCCGGTGATTCGGCTCATCAAATAACCTCTTTTCCTTTGATATTTTAACAATGGGAGGTATGCAAAGATAAGTGATGAAAAAACTTAAAATGATACTCAATAAGTGAGCTATTGGGACAGTCGTCATGGCTATAAATTTTAGTTGTAAAAGTACCTGTTCTGCTGATTGATTATGTAAATTAATTTTTAATTTACATGAACGCTTATTTTTACCCCTTAAAACAGCAACTAACAGGCATGAAGCAACGAATAAGCTTCAATTATGAAAAATAGATTTGCCAATTTTTTAGGGTTAAACAATACATTTTTCAGCTATAGTGCCAAAAAGAATGAATATGTGACAAAATTTTATGCAGAATTATCCTTGTTTTCATGGTCTTCATTGTTTAATATATTAACGTGAGTAATACTAGTTTAGTATTACTACCCTATATAAAAAAGATACCCTACTTTAAAGGGCTGTAATTATCATTTATTTCAATAATCACAAATGGCAGATCAAATTGATCTAACGATTAGCTAACATAAATGGATGATGAAACTTTTATTAAAAGGGTTGCGTCGAAATTTTTGATTTATGCAAACTTAGCGTAATTGGCGGTGCCAATCTTCTTATAAATGGTAGCATTACTTAATAATGGAGGTTTGTTAATTAATTGTAAAGTTCAGTTTCAACTAAGTGCAACTAAATTATTAGAAAGATAGGCGATGAAAATCTCTCTTTCTTGTTAGCCCCTACCTTAAAATTTAGTTTTTTACCTCTTATTTAAAAGTGATATATCTATATTAACACTCCCAAAATAAAACTACACCAAAATGAATAAAATCCTATATATTCTACTACTTCCTATATTATTTCAGGGTGCAGGATGCAGACAACATGCAAAAGAGAAAAACGCTCGTCCGAATATTCTTTTTGCAATTAGTGATGACCAGTCATTTGCGCATACGAGTTTCGCAGGGGCGAATTTTCTGGAGACTCCTGGCTTTGATCGTGTTGCGAGAGACGGAGTCTATTTTACTAATTGCATTGCCGGATCGCCAGGATGTGCACCATCACGAAGCACGATTGTTACTGGCCGTTATCATTGGCAAAATGAGCAATCGGGTCAGCATGCATCTTCGTGGATGAAAAAATATGTGCCGTTTGTTGATTTGCTGGATGCAAATGGATACGCAACGGGCAGGACTGGCAAAGGAGTCGCCCCCTTCCGATATGCAAGAAGCGAAAAAGATTCATTGTGGCGAGCAACAGATGCCGCTGGAATCACACATAGTAATATTAAATACGAAGAGGGCACCCCTGAAGATGAACGAACTGCCGGTGGAATTCATTCTGACGATTATTTTGAGAACTTTAAATTTTTCATTGAGAATGTTCGCGATGAGAAACCTTTCTTTTTCTGGTATGGCGGACATGAACCTCATCGGGCATATGAGCAAGATTCATGGAAAAGAAATAGCAAGGAATTAGACAAGGTTGATGTGCCTGGTTTCTTCCCCGACGATGAAATCGTTCGTGGAGATATTCTTGATTATGGCGTGGAAATTGAGTGGTTTGACCTTCATTTGCAACGAATGTTGAAGTACCTTGAAGAAATTGGTGAGTTGGAGAATACCATAGTGATTGTTACCTCAGATAACGGAATGCCGTTCCCAAGGGCTAAGGCCAATGGGTACGAGTACGGTATCCATGTGCCATTCGCTGTTCGGTATCCAAAAGGTTTCCCGGGAGGGCGAGTTGTGGATGATCCGGTAAGCTTTGCTGATTTGGCTCCAACAATTTTGGAGATGACTGAGACCAGCAGGGACGGAATGCTGCCCATGTCAGGGAAAAGTATTTTGAATATTTTGAAATCCGAAAAAGAAGGCATCGTTGACTCATCCAAAAAATATGTTTTTTCAGGCCGGGAAAGACATTCCTGCTCGAGATACTTGAATTGGGGATATCCCCAAAGGATGATCAGAAGTGAAGAATTTCTGTTGATTTGGAATATTAAACCTGATCGTTGGCCAGCCGGTGCTCCCCAACGAATGGTACAAGGGACTGAGGATGAGCTCTGGCCGATGTACGGAATTGATGAAAACGGTATTCATCATTCTGACTGGGCTTTTACAGATATTGATGCCGCTCCAACTAAATCGTTTATTATCGAAAATATGGAAGACGACGATATCAGGCCATTTTTTGACCTGGCTGTTGATAAACGATCGGAGTTCGAGTTCTTCAATATAAAGAGTGACCCTTATTGCTTAAATAATCTTTCTGGAAATGAAGCTTATGGTGAGGTAGAAAATGATATGAAATCCGCGCTAATGCAAGAATTAGAAAAGTCAGGTGACCCAAGAGTTGTTGGTCCGGACAAGGAAGTGTTCGATTCATACCTTCGTTACAGTCCGATGAGGGAATTTCCGAATCCAGAGGGTGAGTGAAATCGATATTGAAACGCAATAAAAAAAGGCTCTCAATTGAGAACCTTTTTGAATATCATCTGGGGGTTGTTTAGTTTATCAAGTCAAATCCACAATAAGGAACAAGAACTTCAGGTACTTTAATTCCTTCTGCTGTCTGGTTGTTTTCCAGTAGGGCTGCAACAATTCGTGGCAGAGCCAATGCACTTCCATTTAAAGTGTGTGCGATTTGCGGTTTCTTTTGACCTTCCTCGCGGTAACGTAATTTCAATCGATTTGCCTGGAATGATTCAAAATTGGAAACGGAACTTACCTCCAGCCATTTCTCCTGTGCTGCAGAGAAAACTTCAAAATCGTAAGTTAAGGCCGAAGTGAAACTCATATCACCACCACACAAACGCAGAATGCGATAGGGTAATCCAAGTTTTTGAACTAAACCTTCAACATGAGCGACCATCTGGTCAAGAATTTCATAACTCTTATCAGGATGAGCCACTTGAACAACTTCAATTTTGTCAAACTGATGAAGGCGATTTAAGCCGCGAACATCTTTTCCATAAGATCCAGCTTCACGGCGGAAGCAAGCACTATAGGCTGTATTTTTAATTGGAAGTTCTTTTGCATCTACAATAACGTCTCTATATAAGTTGGTTACAGGAACTTCGGCGGTTGGTATCAAGTATAAATTGTCTTCAGTAATGTGATACATTTGGCCTTCTTTGTCTGGCAACTGACCTGTCCCAAAGCCGCTGTCCTCGTTTACAACCAATGGAGGTTGAATTTCGAGATAGCCGGCATCGCGAGCTTCATCTAAAAAGAAATTAATCAATGCGCGTTGAAAGCGAGAACCTTTTCCTTTGTAGACAGGAAAACCAGCTCCCGTCAATTTCACACCCAACTCAAAATCAATCAAGTCATATTTTTCAGCTAGTTCCCAGTGCGGAAGTTTATCACTGCCCAAATCTGGATTTTCACCACTCGTTTTCACCACTTCGTTGTCTTCAGGAGTTTTACCTGCGGGTACAATGTCCGCTGGAAGATTTGGAAGCTGCACTTGCAATTCAAAAACCTGCTCATCAATTTTTGCAAATTGCTCATCCAGTTGTTTGATGCTATCCTTCAAGTCCGAAGTTTTGGATTTAGCCTGATTCGCTTCTTCCTGTTTACCTTCTCTAAATAACTGTCCAATTTCTTTGGATAGCGAGTTCATTTCTGATTTGAATTGGTCTGCTTTTACCTGTATCTCATTTTTTTGTTTGTACAGGTTGCTGATCTGTTCAACAATTGTCGAAGCATCAAAATTCTTCTTTTTAAGCTTTTCAATAACCAACTCCGGGTTTTCCTGGATAAATCTTAAATTGAGCATCTTTGAACTGGTTTTAATTTTGTCGGGCAAAGTTAAAAAATAAAAATCTCCTGCCTTAGCAAAGACAGGAGATTCTTAAAACATATCTTAAAATCGTCTAGTTTGCTGAAGTAATAGGTTCAACAGAGATATACGATTTGTTGTCTCTTTTCTTTTTGAAAACAACAGTTCCATCAGTCAAGGCAAATAAAGTATGATCTTTTCCCATACCTACATTTTCACCTGGATGATGAGAAGTTCCACGCTGGCGAACTAAAATATTACCAGCTTTGCAAACCTGACCACCGTAAATTTTTACGCCAAGCCGTTTACTTTCCGATTCGCGTCCGTTCTTCGAACTACCGACACCTTTCTTATGAGCCATGGTTTAATGTTTTTTAGGGTTATCCAATAATTTCTTCAATCTGAATCTGAGTCAAATACTGACGGTGACCGTTTTTCTTTTTGTAACCTTTTCTTCTTTTCTTTTTGAAAACGATTACTTTATCACCTTTCATGTGCTCAAGAACTTTTGCGTTAACTCTTGCACCTCTTACTTTTGGAGTTCCAATTTTTACTTTACCATCGTCTTCTACCAAAAGAACGTTTTTAAACTCAACACTGGCACCTTCTTCTTCTTGCAGTCGGTGCACAAAGACTTTTTGGTCTTTCTCTACTCTGAATTGCTGTCCAGCAATCTCTACAATAGCGTACATGTTCTGTATTTTATAATTCCCTCCGGCAGGCGGAAATAACTGAAATCCCACTTGTTAGAGCCTGCGCGAAAACTTCGGACTGCAAAAGTAGATATTTTTTAGTGATTGCCAAACAATTAACCCATTTTTTCGAGACTACCGTTAGCTTTTACGAAATAAATGAATGTTGAATGATCTGTTTAATAAACAGCTTACTTTTTCGGAATTCAGGGAAAGTATTTGTTATATTTGCTACACATACACTCCAGGCGAGATTTTATGCAGAAAGTAAGATTGAATATTTTAGGTCTTTCCGTTAGTCAAACCCAGTCGGGGGCATATGCTCTTGTATTGGCTGAAGAAAATGGAGACCGTCGGATTCCCATTATTATTGGTCCTGTAGAGGCACAGGCAATAGCGATACAATTAGAAGGATTAAAACCTCCCAGGCCTTTAACTCACGATCTTTTTAAAAATTTATCAGTTGCTTTTGATATTAATGTTTCAGAAGTAATTATTTATAAATTGGAAGAAGGGATTTTTTACTCAGAGTTGGTTTGCGAAATGGGGGATCAGGAAACACGTATTGATTCACGCACTTCTGATGCGGTAGCGTTGGCTATTCGTTTTAAATGCCCGATCTATACAAATGAAGATATTCTTCAAAAGGCTGGTATCATAATGGATAGCGAAAGTGGTGGGGCAATGGAATTTGGAGAGCAGTCGTCAGGTGAGAGTAGCAAATCCGATTCTGAATTTGGAAAATATTCGGAGAAAGAATTAAATGAAATGCTCAATGATGCTGTTACAAACGAAAACTACGAGCGTGCTTCCAGAATTCGGGACGAATTGCACCGTAGGAAAAAATAAAACACCCTCATGAAACATATCATCTACGGATTTATTTTGCTGCTTGTTTTTGCAGTACCTGTGTATTCATATAGCATGATTAATATTCAGGAATCTGAATCCGTCGAAGTCCAGCAAGAATCCGATAGCTCAAAAAACACATCCAATATTCTTCTTCAGAAGAAGGAAGGAGGGAGTTATAGCGTGATGAGTATTTTCCGGGGGCTCACCGGAATGTTGATGTTGCTGGGATTAGGTTTTCTGTTTTCGAGAGACCGCAAAAATATTCCTTGGAAAACGGTTGGTGTGGGGCTGGCCTTTCAGGTCGTTTTAGCAGTTGGCGTTCTGTACGTACCGTTCATTCGTTTAATATTTGAATTTGCCGGGCAGATATTTGTTAAAGTGCTTGATTTTACCAAGGTAGGTAGCGAATTCTTGTTTGGTAATTTGGTTGACTTCAATCAATTTGGAATGATCTTCGCTTTTCAGATTTTGCCAACAATTATCTTTTTCTCAGCTCTCACCAGTTTGCTTTTTTATTGGGGAATCATTCAGCGGGTAGTTTGGGCATTGGCTTGGGTTTTTACCAAGCTTATGAAGCTTTCAGGAGCAGAGGCTCTTTCGGTTGCAGGTAATATCTTTCTTGGACAGACCGAGTCACCATTGATGATTAAGGCTTACCTTCCAAAAATGAATAACTCGGAAATTATGCTGGTGATGACTGGCGGTATGGCAACATTGGCAGGTGCGGTTTTGGCTGCATATATTGGCATGTTGGGGGGGAACGACCCCTTGTTGAGGCTCGAGTTTGCTAAACACTTGCTTACAGCATCGGTGATGGCAGCACCTGGTGCCGTAATCTTTTCAAAAATGATTGTGCCAAATCCGGATGAGGTGAATAAAGATGTGGAAGTTAGTAAGGATAAAATCGGTAGCAATGTATTAGATGCTATTACCAATGGAACTTCAGAAGGCGTAAAACTGGCAGTGAATGTAGCCGCCATGTTGCTGGCTTTTTTGGCTTTGATTGCGATGTTCAACTTCACTTTTGGCAAAGTGGGGCAGTGGACCGGACTTAATGATATTATTGCCAGCGGAACCGATGGTCGTTATAATGAACTTTCTCTCCAGTTTATTTTGGGTTATTTGTTTGCACCCATCATGTGGCTGATTGGCGTTGCTCAGCAAGATGTGGTATTGGTTGGCAGGCTTCTGGGGGAAAAATTAATTCTAACTGAATTTATTGGCTATATCAGTCTTTCCGAATTAAAAGCTGCAGGTTCCTTTGCTGATTATAAATC
Source organism: Sunxiuqinia sp. A32 (assembly GCF_052690465.1). NCBI lineage: Bacteria > Pseudomonadati > Bacteroidota > Bacteroidia > Marinilabiliales > Prolixibacteraceae > Sunxiuqinia > Sunxiuqinia sp. A32. The sequence goes on along the minus strand of NZ_JBQYLI010000014.1, from coordinate 16,514 downwards.
GGTAATTATGGCAACATATATATTGTGCGGTTTTGCAAATTTTGCTTCCATCGGAATACAAATTGGTGGTATTGGTGCTCTTGCTCCGAATAAACGGGTTACTCTTTCCCGTTATGGCATGCCCTCGCTAATCGCCGGTACGCTAGCTTCTCTTATGTCTGCAACAATAATTGGAATGATACTTATTTAATATTTATCATGATTTTACCGCATTTGTTTCACATATAATGCTTGCCAATTAATATTCTGGCTCAAATTCATATAAAGTTAATTCAGGGAAAATTAATGATAACGCTTAACCTTTTCAATTTCTTTCAGATTTAAAAATATTAACAGATATTTTCATACTTGAATGTCTTTTATTTCTGCAATTTTCATAAATTGGTGAGACATCAGATTTTTTACTTAAAAGAGTATGGAAGAATTTAACATTAATATTTTAAACATATCTGGCGTTTTACTGGCAGCTTACTTGGGTGGTGTTCTAATTAGGAAGATTGGTTATCCTGCAATACTCGGAGAATTGCTCATCGGAGTTATATTAGGGCCAAGTGTTCTGGGATTACTCGAATTTACCGAATCTATAAAGGTATTATCCGAAATTGGAATCATTTTGTTGATGGTCTACATCGGGATGGAAATTGATTTTCATGATCTAAAGAAAGCCTCCTGGGCAGGTTTGTTGGCTGCAATTGGTGGTTTTTTTGTCCCTTTTATTTTAGGTTATTATACAATCGTTTGGTATGGAGGGACTCCTATGTCTGGTCTTTTTGTAGCAATAGCTATTGGAGTAACATCATTGGCTACTAAAAGTCGGATATTAATTGATCTGAAATTACTGAATACACGCATCGCGTATGTGCTTATGGCTGGTGCTTTAATCTCTGATACACTTGCATTGGTTATCTTTTCTGGCATTACAAATTTTGCTGTATCAAATGTTATCAACCTTAATGAGCTTATTATAATTACTGGTAAAATACTCGCATTTTTTGGATTTACTATCGCTATCGGCGTTTTTGTGTTGCCGCGTCTGGGCAAGTACATCACAAAGTCAAAATTTGGCAATTCCACAACGTATTTTACAATGATTTTGATTGTCACTTTTGGCTATTGCGAATTGGCTGAACTTACTGGAATGCACAGTATCCTAGGAGCTTTCATGGCTGGTTTGTTTATAAAAGGCAATCTGTTCCCGAGAAATATTTCCAAGGAGTTGAATAAAGCATTTTATGATGTATCCATTGGTTTTATGGCGCCTATATTTTTTGTTTCTGCTGGTTTCTTTGTTGATGTTTCAGTCTTCCAAACGGATCTTCCGTTATTGATATTAATTACCGTTTTGGCAATTGTTGGCAAAATTGTTGGTACAGCCTTATTTTATTTGCCCTCTAAAAATGGTTGGAGAGAGGGGCTAACTATTGGTACAGGCATGAACGGGCGAGGTGCTGTAGAGATTATTATAGCAGAGATTGGTCTTGAGATGGGGATTATTGATAAGACCATCTTTTCAATACTAGTCTTCATGGCAATTTTTACGACTTTAACTGTCCCCATTTTTTTGAACTGGACTTCAAAATGGTTAAGGAGAAGAGGTGAGCTCGTTTATATGGAGAAACGAAAAGAAGTGCTTATTCTTGGAATAAATCCGGTGAGCCTTATAATTGCAAAATATTTAGTCAGAAAAATGCCGATCATTTTGATTGATAGTAATGTGGATGCAGTGAAGACTGGCGAGAGTTCAGGATTTAGGTGTATTTATGGGAATGCTCTCAATGAAGAAACAATTGCGGAATCAAATCCAGAAAACATCTCCACTTTTATTGGTATGACTACCAACACGCATGTAAACTTATTGGCTGCACAATTAGCTCATGATTCTTTCCTTATTCCTAACATTTCAGCGGCAGTTTCACAGGCGGAATCTAATGTGGGGACGGAACTGTTGGATAAATTCAATGTTTCAATCTTATTTTCCAAACCAGTACAACTAAATCAGTGGATTCAGAAAATTCAAAATCATCAGGCCTCGGAATTTGAAGAAATAATTACAAATGAAAGCAGTTGTGAGAAATGGATAGAAATGCATTCAAAAGGTGATAGCCCCATGCTTCCTTTGCTTGTTGAAGCTAAAGATGGCGGAATGAGAGTGTTCCGATCTGGTGATATGTTGAAAGTCAGTGAGAAGATAATTTTCTTACGAGAATAATCCCCTCTCGTCATTTTTTATGGTGAGGCTATAAGTGTATTGAACTTAAGCTCTCATACGCCTTGAAATACAATAAAGGTTACGACATTGTTCATGTTGTTTAATACTTAACAAATCTATTGATTAATACGTATCTAAGGGTAGTATTAATCAAAAATCTCCGTTATGAAACCATCGAAACTGATATTTCAGATTCTTTCGGTTATTTTGCTATTTACTTCCTGCAACCAACATCCAGAAATTGGATTATTGATGGATACTACTGCCAGGGAACGTTGGGCAAAAGACCGCGACTTATTTGTCGAAAAAGTAAATGAACATGGTGGAGAAGTTACTGTAAAGGTAGCAGACTCTGATGCTTCTGTGCAATTTCAACAAGCTTTGGAATTAATTAATAGTGGAATTGATGTACTTGTAATTATTCCTGTTGACATGACTGTGGCCGCAGGAATCGTTAAAATGGCTAAGAAAAGTCAAATACCGGTAATTTCGTATGACAGGCTTATTCGGGATTCGGATATTGATTTTTATGTATCTACGGATAATATTAACGTTGGTGAACAGATGGCTGATTTTTTAACGACTGTTAAACCAACTGGAAATTATGTTTTAATTGGTGGGCCAACTTCTGATAATAACTCGTTTCAGCTTCATTTAGGCTGGATGAATGTGTTGCAACCTTTGATCGATAAAGGAGACATTTCTGTTATCAAGGACAATTTCGTTCCTCAGTGGGAACCCGAAGAAGCATACAAAATGATGAAGCCTCTCCTGGAGGAAGGGCTAAAAGTAGATGCAATTATAGCTGGAAATGATGCCTTGGCTGCAGGTGCAATTAAAGCACTGAAGGAATATGATTTGGCGGGTGATGTATTGGTTGCCGGACAGGATGCCGATATTGAGGCAATTCGCAATATCATTTTTGGAGACCAGACAATTACTATTTACAAGCCTATTGAATCTCTGGCTTTTAATGCTGCCGATGCTGCTGTGAAAATGGCAAAAGGGAAAGATCCTACTGATAACATGAGTTTTACAGTAAATAATGGACACCGATTGGTACCTGCAATTTTACTGGATGGGCAAGTGGTAAATAAGCAGAACATTCGTATGACAGTAATTTCTGAGGGTTTTGTGGCTGAACAGGAGATATTTGAGTAATACTATCTTTTACACAAAATCCGAACTGGAAGCGCGAACATTATTGTTTGCGCTTCTTTTTTTCAACAAAGCTGGAAAGCGGTATTTACAGGCTTGGGTATTCAGTCGAAAACCTTTAACTTTCGACATTCTTTTTTTTAGATTGATTTTCATTTTTACCTGAAGGATTTTATCATGAAGCAATACCTTGATTTATTGGATAATGTGCTTGAAAATGGCGCGGAGAAGAAGGATCGGACTGGCACTGGAACCATTAGTGTTTTCGGACATCAGATGCGTTTTAATCTGGAAGAAGGTTTTCCTGTGTTGACCACTAAAAAGCTTCATTTAAAATCTATTATTCATGAATTGTTATGGTTTCTGGCAGGTGATACCAATATTAAATATTTGACAGACAACGGGGTGCGCATCTGGAATGAATGGGCCGATGATGATGGCAATCTGGGGCATATTTATGGTTACCAATGGCGTTCGTGGCCAACTCCTGATGGGAAACATATTGATCAAATTTCAGAAGTCGTTAATTCAATCAAAAACAATCCAAATTCGCGCCGACTTTTAGTTAGTGCCTGGAATGTTGGAGAACTTGATAAGATGAATTTGCCACCGTGCCATTTGCTGTTTCAGTTTTATGTGGCAGATGGAAAGTTGAGTTGCCAGCTTTATCAGCGCAGTTGCGATGTGTTTTTAGGTGTTCCGTTCAATGTTGCGTCATATGCATTATTGACGATGATGATGGCGCAGGTTACCGGACTAAAACCCGGTGATTTTGTTTGGACGGGGGGTGATGTTCATATTTACCTGAACCATATGGAACAAGTGAAATTGCAATTAACTCGCGAGCCTAAAAAACTTCCACAAATGAAAATCAACCCGGAAGTGAAATCTATCTTTGATTTCAAGTATGATGATTTTCAATTAGTAAATTATGAAGCACATCCTCACATTCCCGGGAAAGTGTCTATTTAAATTGTAGAAAATGATTCACAATAATATTTCCATCATTGTAGCGATTGCACAAAATTTTGCCATTGGTAAAAACAACGATTTATTGTTTCATTTGCCCAATGATCTCAAGTATTTTAAAAAAGTAACTACTGGTCATACGATCATCATGGGCAGAAATACCTTGTTGTCTTTGCCTAAATGGCCATTGCCCAACCGCAGACATATTGTTATTACGGATAATCCCGACGATCATTTTGACGGTTGTGAAACGGTTTTTTCAATTGAAGAAGCCATTGAGAAAGTTAAAGATGAAAAGGAAGCTTTCATTATTGGAGGTGGAATGATTTACCGTCAATTTTATCCAATTGCAGGGAAATTATATCTGACCCTTGTCCATCAGGATTTTGAAGCAGATACTTTTTTCCCGGAAGTTAACTACGAGCAATGGGAAACTGAATCGAGGGAAGAGCATTTTGATGAAAAAAATGGATTCAATTATTCATACCTCAACTTAAGAAGAAAGGGAAACTAGCTAGTATAGTAATTTCCCTAAATTATCAAACCGTTTTTGATAGTCGAGAATCGATCTTTTCAAAACATCTTGTGCTTCCTCTGCACCATATATGTGGGTGATCTCAGTGTCATTGTCTTTTCCAGGCATATCCTTGTATGTCAAGAAATAGTGTTTTAATCTTTCAACAACAACTGGAGGGAGATCTGAAACATCTTTGTAGCCTTCATAAACAACATCATTGCTCAAAACGGCAATAATTTTATCATCGGCTTCATTTCCATCAATCATCCGAAATCCACCAATTGGTCTTGCGTCAACTAAAATATCACCGTGAGTGATATCTTTTTCTGTCAATACACAAATATCAATTGGGTCGCCATCGCCTTTGATGTCTTTTTTCCCGGTTTTTTCCATACAGTATTCACCGACTTTATCCCCACAGAATGTTTGAGGAATAAAACCATACAATGCAGGAACAACGTTTGAGTATTTTTGAGGTCTGTCTAATCGCAAATATCCACTGTCCTTATCAATTTCGTATTTCACGGTGTCTGTTGGAACAACTTCAATAAAAGCGGTTAATTTCTTGGGAGCCTCAGGGCCGATGAAAACCCCGTGCCAGGGGTGAGATTTGTAGCGTAGTCCCATTAATCGTCCAATGGGATCTGATAGTCTGTCAACCATAGTTTTTTTTGTTTAATGCTAATAAAGATTAACCAGTACGAGCCTAAAATGTTTTTGAATTTCGTTTATTTTATGCAAAGTTAAAATTGTACCTCATCAATAAAAATGATAATAAGACAGGCATTTTTATATTTTTTGTTTTACACGATGAGAATTCTGCAGGAACATTTCTTTGTTTTGATTTTTTTAGAATTTCAAGTTCAAATTATTTAGAGTTAATATATAACATTTCGTACTTTTAGTAACTGGATAAGGTAAAATTATGTTTGCGCTGTCTTTATTGTTGTTCGGCTGATTACTTGTATCCGGTAAAAGAGATCTCACTAAATAAATATATCTATGAGAAAGCCATCATTTTTGATTAATTCACTCCTGATCGTTTTATTTCTCCTAATTTCCCGTATTTCATCTGAAGCAACCGATATAGTAATTCAACCGGTTATCCTGCTAAATGACTCAGATTGTGTGAACCTTCAAAAGGTTGTTACTGAACAGAAAGATGCGAAGAAACTGTTTAAGCCGCTGAAAAAGTTAGCCAGTAAGAGCCTGAAGAGATCGCCAAGTGCTGCAGCTGAGATAAATTATGAAGGATTGTTGCAGGATGATCCGATGAAAATGGAATCGAATCAAAATTTGGAGGATATGAATATTCTACAGACCCTTGCTTATGCATATGCTGTTACAAAAGATGCGAAGTATGGATTGAAAGCAAAGGCGTACATTTTAGCATGGGTGGAGACTTATAAACCGGATGGGAATCCTGTGAACGAAAACCTATTGACGCCAATATTTTCAAGTTATCTGTTAATTGATGATCAATTTACTAAGGAAGAGAAAAATTTAACAGAAAGTTGGATTCGGTCGATTGCCAGAAAAGAGATTGAGCTTGGCAAGAAAAATCCTGCTGAGATGGGGAGTTGGAAGAGCAAAAGACTGAAAATTGTTGGATTGGCTGCAAGCATGTTTAATGATTTGGATTTGTTGGAATATACCGTTAACGGGGTTAAAGAATATATTGAATCGAACCTATTTGAAGATGGAGCAAGTTATGATCTTCAAATGCGAGATGCTCTTAGTTATCATTGTGAGGGTTTGGCGCCTTTGCTAAGTTTATTGCTGATTATGCCATCTAATTACGATATGTTTTCCTATCAAAATAAAGCGGGTGGATCCGTGAAGAAATCTGTAGAATTTGTACTGCCATATGCAAATGGGGAAGAGGTTTATAGCCAATGGCAAAATTCAAAAGTCGAATTGGATCGTGTCCGATGGGAGCATGGTGATGAAAATTATAACCCAGGTTCAGTATGGGATCCAAAATCAGGATTGGAGTTCTTTGTTTATGCTCAGTTTTTCGATGAACGATACAAAGATGTCATTGCAAAGCTTTCAACGGGTGAAAACCAACCATTTTCAACATGGGAATGTGTTGTTGCAAAGGCAAAGGAAATGAGTAACTAAAATTAACTCAATTTTTTCGGGCAGATAGGCAATGAATGGTTTTCACCAATTGATTTCCTTCGCTATCAACAAGTGTTATTACATGATCTCCAATTTTCGGAAAGATTGCCAGCTGGTGATTTCCTGATGTTTGCCCCAAATAGCGTTCATCAAGATGCCAAAAGATAGTGGCATTCGAAGAATTATGGGCTGCTTCAAGAACGACTTGCCCTGTGGTGCCATCCAGTTGAATAGGGACAAAAATCTGGTCATTTTCTCTAGGATAAATAAGTTCCATGATTTCTCCATGGTCAGTTTCTGAACAGCCATTCATATATGGAGGCAAGGCGTGGTAAAAAGGATTCTTTCGTTTGTAGTACCACTCCATAACCGGAGGCAAAGTGAACCACGATTGATGTTGCATTTGATCTACTGATATACACTTTGAAGTTACCTGGTAATTGCCTGTAGGGTCTAAATGGACCAAATGATGATAGGGGCAGTTTTCAGTTTTCAGGCCTTTTTTTATTACCCACAGACTATCTGTTTTTGTGCAGTATTGATTGGGTCGGTATCCGCTTTCTAAACAAATTGGGACCTGTTCCATTTCATCAATTGGTTGAGTAAACCATCCAGTAGCTGGAAGAAGATTGAAAATGTCAAACAAAATAGGAGCGGCGGTTGAAGTTCCTGTTAAGCCGGGGCGGCCTTCACCATCTGCATTTCCACACCAAACAGCTACCAAATAGTTCCGATCCAGTCCGACTGCCCACCCATCTCGAAATCCAAAACTGGTTCCTGTTTTCCAGGCAACTTTTTTAGAAGAGGAAAAAGATTCCCATCCGGTTTCTTCATCTGGCCGATTTACCTTTAACAATGCGTCAAAGGTTAGCCAGGCTGCCGCTGCAGAAATTGGAGGGTTCACAAATTCTTCAACGGAATGTTGCTTTTTCTCATAAGAGGGAGATCTGAAATCATCTGAAAAAGTAAGTCCGTCGTTTTCTTCATAGTTGATCAATATTCTGGCCATTGAAGAATAGGCACCGGCTAAATCCCATAAGTTTACTTCTGAACCTCCCAGTATTAGCGATAATCCGTAATGATTTGATGGCTGGCTTAGTGTTGAGAAATTTAGTTTTTTCAAAAGGGAGTAAAACCGATCAACCCCAAACTCACGGAGCATCCTGACTGCTGGTATATTAAGCGATTTGGAAAGCGCCTTGGATGCAGGTACAGCTCCTTCAAATTGGAGGTTAAAGTTTTGCGGGCTGAAACCTCCAATCTGGGTTGGGATGTCTGGTATCAAGGTGTTTGGGAGAATTTCACCATTATCCTGCATCGCCGCATATAAAAATGGTTTTAGAATACTTCCTGAACTTCTTGGTGAAGAAATAATGTCAACCTGTTCGCCATGTTGCCCAATCCCAGGATTTGGGGAATTCCCGACGTAAGCCAGTACTTCCCCTTTTTCAATATTAAGAACAAGAGCGGCCGCATTGTGAATTTGATTCGCTCTTAATGGTATTAAATGTTGGTTTATCAACTCATTGGTGTGTTGTTGAAGTTGTTCGTCGATAGTCGATTTCAACCGTTTGCCCGGATGTTCAATTAGCACTCTGTTGAGTAGATGCGGAGCCATTTGCGGAATGGCAAAAACTTTTTTAGGGAGTGGTTCGAGTTTGGCAAGGTGGCAAGTTGTTGAATCAATTTTTCCCTGTTCGGCAAGTCGATCGAGTAACCGATTTCGCTTTTGCAACAAGAGATCATTTTGCTTTCCCGGGTAGATGAGTGACGGGGCATTGGGTAAAACTGCCAGTGTTGCTGACTCAGCCCACGAAAGGTTTTTTGGATTTTTTCCATAGTATCGCCAAGCTGCTGCATCCAATCCTACGACATTGCCACCAAATGGGGCATGTGAAACATACTTTTTTAGAATGTCATTTTTCGAATAGCAAACCTCTGCTCGTATTGCCAGTAATATCTCAATCAGTTTTTGTTGAATATTTCGAGCCTTCCCTTTGCGCGAAAGCCGAATCAATTGCATCGTTATAGTACTCCCACCACTCACAATTTTTCCACTTCGAATATTTTGAATCGCCGCTCTGCCTAAAGAAATAGGATTGACTCCGGGATGCTTGAAGAAGTAGTTATCTTCAAATGCAAGCACACAGGTTTTATATTTCTCCGGAACCTCATCAATCTCGGGAAACCGCCATTGACCATCATTGGCGATATGAGCACCAAGTAGGCTGCCATCACTACTTTCAATGACAGTCGATGTAGGGTCAGAGAATAATTGTTTTGGCAAGCTAAACCACCAAAGAAAAAGAACGATTACAAAAAAAAGGACAAAGGAACATAACCATGGTCTTTTTGAAAGTAATCTCACGCAAAGACGCAAAGACGCAAAGTAGATTTCATCTTCTTTTATCTGATTTTTGCTGCCCATCCCTTTAAGCTTTTATTTACAGATTATTGACAACCCGATGTATCCCATTTTTGATTAACGCCTCATTAAAATTGACGAGCAAACCTAACTTACAATCCGATAGCCGAAGATATGTTAGAAGTTGCTTATAATGAACCGGAGCCAAAGTTTCAATTGATTTTATCTCAACAATCACCTTGTTGTTAATGATCAAATCGGCACGAAAACCATGATCTAGTTTTTGGCCTTTCCATACAACCGGAATGGGTTTCTGCTTTTCAACTTTCATGCCTTTATCAGCTAGTTCAAGATTCAATATTTCTTCGTAAACTGATTCGAATAAGCCAGGCCCTAGTTGCTGATGAATTCTAAAAGCAGCATCTACAACAATTTTTGAAATTTCATTTTCAGTCATTATTCCATTTTATTCTTTGCGGCTTTGCGACTTTGCGTGAAAAACTATTTCACTACTTTCACCCATTTACCTGGTTTGCGTGCATTGATTCGATTATCGTACATAGCTTCACAATTGACTGATGGTAAATAAAATTTCCCTTCGTATGAAGCATTCAGCAAAATTCGGAATGTTTTTTTCTCAAGTGGCTTCAAATCAAAATAAGTGTAAACACGATCATCACGAATGTCTTGATAGTCGAAAGCATCGCTCTTCAGTGAACTTTCTACGTCATTCAGTCGGGTATTGATGATTTCCCATCCGGATGGGAAAATGCTGGTCAATGCCATTTCTTTGTAGACCCCTTTTTGCCCCGGATTGTTAATACTCAACTCAGCAACAAAGTCCGTTCCTTGTTTGATTAAAGTCGGATCTATCAATTGACCTTGCATATCAGTGTATCGCAAGTTCATCCTCAAATTACTTTCCGATGAAGTGGTGTCTCCCGTCATTGGAATACCTTCACTGGTAATTCGTGCATACATGATTTTCCCGGTTTTATTCTCAATCTCAACCGATGCAGATTGGTTTGATTTCAAGTTGATTGGAGTTTGCCAAACCGCCTTTTGATCCGAAACTGTTTTACTACTTTCATTATTGATCCTTACAATGGCTTCAATTGTTGTTTTCTCCAGGTTATTCTCTCCGGCAAACTGAGCAATTGCCAATAATGAATAGGCTGCAGTTTGAGTACTCATCCAATTATCTGAAGATAATTCATTTGCCAAATCAGTTACCAAAGGAAAGGCTTCTTTCTGTTTATTCAGATGAATAAGTGTTTCCAAAATCATTGCCTTATCTCGTAAATCCGAACCAAAGGTGTAGGAAAGTTCCCTGAACGGCTTGATTTCTTTGCTGAGACTGCTGATAATTTTATCGGCCACTTCCGGTTGTCCGGCAACCGCATAGGCAGCAGCCAATCTCCATCGAGCTAACTGGTCAATGTTTTTTTCTTCCCGAAGCCTGTTCATTGCACCAAAATCAGGAGACCGAGCTAGTGCGAGCGTATACAATCGGTAAGCCTGAATCAATGCAGCACGTTCATATGCTTTGTCAGAATTTTGCCAATTCCGGGCAGCATTTTTCTGATAAGTAAGCCATTTATCTTTTAATCCAAATGGCAACGTGTAACCGGCTTTCTCTGCTTTCAATATGAAATGGCCAGCATAGTTGGTTCCCCATGATGAGGTATAGGCTGCTCCTGGCCAATAAGAGAATCCTCCATTGGATGTTTGGAAGCGGTTGATCTTATTTATGGCAATTCGAATGTTGTCTTCTATATCCTTTTTTTGTTCGGGAGATAAGTTCGTAAGACGATCCAGCATTAACTGTGGAAATGCTCCTGAAGTGGTTTGCTCGATGCACCCATGTGGATATCGAATGAGATAATCCAAACGACGGCTTAAGTCAAGCGGTGGTAAGTTTGATAATTCAAGCATTGAAGTATTGGTTCCTGCCATGCCGGGTGCCTGAACGGTTTTATTCCACTTTTCTCCAGCTTGAATGATTGTTTCTTCAACGTTGACCACTTTTGGATTGGACGGCCTTACTTCAACTTCTATTTCATAAGTTGCCTTGTGACTGCCACTTTTTGCTGTAATTGTAACTTTTGCAACACCCGTTTTCTCCGCTACTTTGAGATTGAATCCAGCAATTTGATCGCCGATTTCTTTGAATTGAACATGTTTTGTCTTCTCGCTAACTGGAGTCAATAAATCATTTGGCTGAATGGTGATTTCCACTTCTTTCACTTCCGGTTTCATCGCAAACACGTTCACGGGTAATTTTACTTCTTCTCCCGGACCTAATACACGCGGCAAAGTTGCCAAAAGCATGAGCGGTTTTACGACTTTAACTGATTGATCCGTTTTGCCATAGGCACCATTGTTCCCGGCAACAACCATCACACGAACTGCTCCCACATAGTTTGGCATTTTCAAATTATGTTGGTCGGTTTTTCCTTTTTCCAAGGTAAATGGGCCAATAAAAGAAACGACAGGTTTAAACCTATTCACTTTTTTACGCTTGGCAGCAGCCAGGTTTTCATCCCCACCAACAGCAAACGCTCTTTCCAAACGAGCTCCATAGGCTCCGATGACGTCATCGTAAAAATCCCATGTTTTTACTCCCAAAGCTTCTCTTGCATAGAAAGAAGGCCAGGGATTTGGTGTTTTAAATCGGGTTAGATCAAGTAATCCTTCATCTACAACTGCCAGTGTATACGTCATTTTTTTGCCATTCTTTTCGGATACTTTCACCTCGTATTCTTCTTCCGGACGAAGTTCCTGAGGAACGTTCAGTTCTGGTTCCAAATGGGTTGCAGGGTCTTCCACCATCACCGGAACTACTCCATATAACCGAATTGGAGCATCATTCACCGTTTGTGCATGAGGTTGAATCAACGATATGTGCACATATATATTAGGTGCCATATTGGGTTTTACTTCAAAGCTGAATTGCGAATTCTTTTCCTTTGTTTCAACCCAGAATAAATCAATTACATCACTTCCGTTTTCAAGGCTAACCAAGGCTTTTCCCTCTTTTGCAGAAGGAATAGTAACTGTTGCTTTTTCTCCTACCTGGTAGGTGTCTTTATCAGTCTTAATTGATAGAATAGTTGCACCTCCGGCTGAGTTTTCTGCAGCCCAATATCCCCATTTGCTGAAGTAGGCAGTTATGCCGGTACTGTGTCCACTTTCAGGATCTTTTAAATGAATCAGGTATCGACCATTATCTTCCCAATTGCGATAGTTGATTTCTACAGGAAATTGTGCTTTCCCGTTTACTGTGTTGATGAGCTTTCTCATCACTGGTTTGCGGTAACTATTGTTAACGTAGTGAGCCAGATTATCATCACCTGCATCCCACCACCAGCGCCAGTCAACTTTATAAATGGTGAGTTCCAAATCCTTGCGGTCAATGGGATTTCCTTTGGCATCGATGGTGACAATATCCAAAGGGTAGTTGGTATTTGTTTTGTACCAGTTTGATTCAGATGCAGGAAGTTTTACGCCTACAAATGAAGAGTATGGAGCATAGGGAACGGTTTGCATATCAATGCTGAAATCACCAGTCTCCTCATAAACGCGGGTTGAAAAATGGGCATTCAACATTCCGGGTGCTGAGGTGATTTTCGGAAGTTTAAAATTAATTGGGGCTTCGCCTTTTTCATTAATCTTTCCATTAAATACTTCTGTTTCTTCAACAAAGAATTCTTTGGCAGGATCATCAAAATGATAGTTGAAATAGCCGTTAAACGATGTTTTAAGTTTTGAGAAGCTAACGGAGATTTGTGCCTTGAGATTTTTTGCAGTTGCCCCGGTAAGCCAGCTTGATTTAAGCATTCCTTCTGCATATCCTTGCCAAATTGAAAGTTGATCGCTTTCAAATTTCAGGTCAATTTTTAGTCGGTTGGGCTTTACGGTTTCTACTTTCACCCGTTTACTGAAAGTTTGTCCTCCAATTTTAATGCGAGCACTCCAATTTCCGGTAGGAGCTTCCGAGTCGGTTTTTGTTGTGAAGCAGTAAAACCCATTTTCACCAGCAGTTTTCACTTGTCGGGTGACTATCTGTCCCTTTGGATCGATCAACTCAAATATAACCGGATGGTCATCTGGGAGGTTATCCTGTTTGTCTTCTAAGATGAAAGTTAGGTAAATTTGATCTCCAGGTCTCCAAACTCCCCGTTCTCCATAAATGTATCCTTTAATTCCTTTTTGAACGACATCGCCCGAAACATCGAAATTACTTAACGATAAGGAAGAACCATCATCCAATCTTAAATAGGCTTTTTGACCATTTTTTTCAGCAATCAGCAAAAAGGGTTTGTAGTTTAGGTCGATCTTGGCCATTCCGTTTGATCCGGTGGCGAGGCTTTCCATGAGTTGTTTCTGGAAATTGTAAAATTTTAGGTTAACTCCCGATTCTGGTTCGGTGGTTTTTAAATTGGTAACCACAAAGTTCATGGCAAGGTTAGTTCCTCCTTTGGCAATAATTGCCAGGTCGGTTGCAAAAAGGTTTTTGGCTGCAAATCGGTCAGACTGATAATAAGAAGTGTGATTTGGGTTGTCGCGTTCTCTCCACTGGTAACCATCCGGATAATAATAGTCAGAATACCAACCAGGAGTGTCCCAATTCCTCAGCTCGTTTTGAAAAATTTTTTCCTCTTCCAGCTGATCGGCTGGCGAAGTTGTTTCGGGTTCGGGCATTTGTTCCTGACCGTATAGCGAATAATTTTTGTTGAAACGCAGTTGCACCCGGTAAATAGCACCCGGTTCAATGTCAACAATACTGGCAATGTCAACGGTATAGCTATTCCAGTTTTTGAGTTCCGCAAAAGATGACACATTTAGATCAATCTTCTTTTGAAGAATTAATCGTCCTACTTGCTTAATGTCGTTGCTCCGCTGATAATTATTCTGCTGGAAAAATTGGTGAATGTTGTTGGTGAAAATCTTAATGATCCGCAAATCAACAGCTTTCAGGTTTACCACTTCAAATGGGAAAATAAGTTCATTTGAGGAAGGAACGATGCTTCCTTTCCCAATCAGGCGAACTGCAGGTTTTAAATCTTCAAACCTGATTTGCAGATTCCTTGCTTCTTTCAACTGAAAATTTAGGGCATTTCGAATTCCAGAAGAAATGAAAACCTCGTGTTCGCCTGCTAAGCGGGACGGTAAGTATACTTTCAACTCATTATTTTCAACCAGATATTTTAAGTCGTTGATTTTATCAATCGTTACTAAGCCTTTCATATCTTGAGAGCTCAGCAATGGATCCGTAAAACGAATTAGAAGAAATTGCTCAGGCTGTTGAACCACGCTTACATCGGCCACTTTAAACACATCCAGGGCAGGAAGTTCTATTTTTTCTTCTCCAACAGTTTCATCATTAATTGACTTTCCATTCCATTTAATGGTTAATTGCTGGGAATCGGCGGTTCTCTTTAGGCTATCTACCTGAAATGTGTGCTTTTTTCCTCCTGCATCATGTTGCCAGTTAACGGCCAATTTTTCTCCTTGTTTATCAATTTCGATTATCGGTTCAACCTCCGAATCATCCGCACAATCAGCTGTGTATACAACGCCCGACAAAAACTGAACTTTCATATTTTCGCTATCATAAGCTTTTATCGCGAGGTTGTTAACCTTGAATGATTGCTTAATCGTCTGGATGGGGAATTCCATCGTTTGGTATTTTTCGGGAACATCTAAAATCTTTCCAATCGCAACATTTACCTGGTAAGTCGTTCCTGATTTTAGTTTTTTCGAAGGAATGAAAGCTAGTGTTTGATTGTCCATCCATTGCACTTTCCCCTCAATTTGTGGTGAAAGGCTAATTAATTGCTCGGGTACATCTACACCCGGTTGTTGCAGTTCCTTTGGTTCCTGCGCAAACTGAATTACGATGGGGGCCTTGCAGGAAACGACACCACTGGTGTAGCTAGTCACAAACTGGGTGAATCCACTGTCCACCGTTTTTACTTGTTTTTTCTCTGATTTGCCACAGGAATTTAGGATGAAAATACCTGCAAAAAAGATGATGAAGAGGCGAAAGGAAAGTTGCATGATTATTACATTAATTTACATAAGAAACTTCTATAAAGATAGGATGAAAAAAATGAATGCTGGTTGCCTTGCTGTATAAATTTTATATGAAAATGCTCGATTTTTCGCTCAGTTCAAGTCTGTTACAATGGTTATTTTTTGGAATAGAAAATGGTTTTTAGTAGTTTCATGCCCCATGAGGAATTTATTGATAGTTGGATTGAGTTTGTTGGTGTTAAATTCCTGGGCTAACCTTCCCGACCCTGTTAAGGAATTTTATAAAAATGCACCCCAAGTAAATGGGAGAGCGCTGGATGCAAGTTATCAGCAGCAGGCGCAAATTGCCATGAATTACTACCCGGAATTAAGTGGCAAGAAGATTGAATTTGTGCGAAAAGATTTGAAGACTACCATGGCCTCTCTCCCTAAATTAGATTTTCTATTTCGGAAAAAGGAAAATCGCCGATATCAAATTTTTATTGATACCAAGGTGAAAGCATCAAAAGGATTGCTGTTGAGCGAGGTGCCTTTTAATGCACAGGTGGGAATTATCGGGCACGAATTGGGGCATGTAGTCGATTATGAAAATAAATCAGCTGTGGGTATTTTGCTTACAGGAGTTGGTTATTTGTTCCATCCTTTTCGTAAAAAACTGGAGCGTAAAGTAGACGAAATAACCGTTGCTCACGGATTAGGCTATCAGGTGCACGAGTTCTCAAAATATGTTCTAAATGATCCACACGTTTCTGCGAAATACAAAAAATACAAACGAAAAATTTACTACAAGCCCAAGCAGTTATCTGTTTTGATGCAGGGGTATGAGATTTATTGAATCCAATAGATTCTAGATTACAATCTATCTTTTTCACTCCCAATAAAACTATCGTTAGCGGTTTGTTTAAATAATTACTTCAAGTAAGCAGGCTTTTTGACATGCGGCGCATGGATGGTTTATTTATAAATTAATTTCGTGATTGCGCCTCAATCACAACTATTCTCTAAATCCCTGGGCGCTGCCCAGGGCTACAATTATCCCGCCCCTTCAGGACTAATATGTCTTGTCCTAAAATAGGTTTACACAAAAAGTAAATTTATGCCAGTATTTAAGATCTATGAAGAAAGCTTCAAAC
>NZ_JBQYLI010000013.1:0-143810 GCF_052690465.1 Sunxiuqinia sp. A32 | reverse complement strand
AAGACGATTAAGGTCCAAATAAATGGAAAACTAAAAATAGAACCAGGAAAAAACCAAATGAGAAAGAAAAAAAAAACGTCCCAAAAACTTGTTTTGAGACGGCCTCGTTTGTTTACTGTTTCTCCTTCTTTTTAGTTGGATCCAGAATGAGCACCAAAAATGCAAATACAATATAGAATCAACCTCTCTAAAAAGTAAAACATTAACAGACTAGATTCTAAATTCATACCAGAATAATTCTACTTTTTTTATCACCCAGTTTATTTTTTTCTAGGTAGTTTTTCAAGAATTACTATATTTGCACTCGCATTCAAATACGGGTGTAGCTCAGTTGGTAGAGCACTGGTCTCCAAAACCAGGTGTCGGGCGTTCGAGTCGCTCCTCCCGTGCAAACCTCGCTTAAAGCGGGGTTTTTTCTTTTAAAGACTTTTCTTAAATTCGGACAAACTTTTTTGAATATGGAAATCGATCTGTTTATCCCCTGTTTCATTGATCAAATATATCCTGACACGGCATTTAATGTAATTAAGCTTCTGAAAAAAGCGGGTGTAAAAGCTCATTACAATCCGGAACAAACATGCTGCGGACAGCCAGCATATAATAGTGGTTACTGGAAAGAAACAAAAAGTCTTGCCCATAAATTTGTCCAGGATTTTCCTGGAGATCGATTAATAGTAAGCCCCTCTGCCTCCTGTACCGGGTTTATTAAAAATTATTATTCTGATCTTTTCACCAAAGAAGATCTGGATTATGAAATTCATTTGAAACTAAAAGAAAGGCTTTTTGAGCTAACCGATTTTCTGGTTAATAAATTAAAATTCACCGATTTTGGAGCTACTTTCCCTCATAAAGTTTGTTATCATGATGCGTGTACGGCTTTACGAGAATATGGGATTAAAAAAGAGCCACGCGAATTACTTTCTAAAGTAAAAGGACTGGAATTAGTTGAAATGGAAGAGACCTCAACCTGTTGTGGTTTTGGTGGAACATTCTCAGCAAAATTTACAGCCATCTCATCTGCGATGACCGAACAAAAAGTTGAACACGCTTTAAATACAGGTGCCGAATTCATTATTTCTACAGAATCTTCGTGCATACTAAACATTGAAGCATACATCAAAAAAAATAATCTACCAATAAAACCGATTCACATCGCAGATATTCTTACCACTGGCTGGAATTAACTGCTGAAAAACATTTTTCCCTGAAAAATAGACTATTCGTACAAGAGAACTAAACTTGGCTTTTGTATTAAAGATTATTAACTATTTTGAGCCAAATTTCACACAACATTTCACTCTTTATTTCGTAGTAATTAATCCAATTGCACTGATAAACAGACAATCGTTTTATACGATTTCTCTGAGTACTTCTTATTGTATATGTCTAGCCATTTATGGTTATATCTAAAGATATAAATAGACAATTTTGATGGATAGTTTTATTTTGAATTTTAATTTTAGTCTAATGTCATTAGTATCTTCAAAAAAAAGAATACATATTCCCTCACATGTTCACAAACCTAATTATTTAAGGACAAAAAAGACAACAGTCTACGAGCCCAGCATGAATCAAAAAGGAATACATTGTGAAGGGGATCGGTTTGGCTATGTAGTAGATTGGGAAATTTATGAAAATGAGGATGAGCTTGAAGATGAGAGATAAATTATTTCAACTTTTCTACTAAAACCCCACTTAACAATTCTCTTCCGCTAAGCAACTAACCAAATTACTCCGGTTCAACCTTTTGGGGTTACATTAAGTTGTCACTTCGATTAATTTAATGGTATTAAATAGCTAAATAATTAATCGCTTTTTCAAATACGAACTACATGAAGATCCTCATGTTCGGATGGGAATTTCCTCCTAATATTTCGGGTGGTTTGGGAACTGCCTGCTATGGAATTACTAAAAGTTTATCTTCATATGATGATGTTGATATAACTTTCGTTGTACCGAAAGCACATGGAAACGAATTAACATCTAAAAATAAAATATTGGGAGCAAATCAAATTGATTTAATCAAAAGTAAAATCAATCAGGAAAAACTTCAATTTCCAAAACATTATCTCAATGTTGAGTCGGGTTTGGTCCCCTATGCCAATCCTGAATTATTCGAAGAAACTGTCATCAAATCTGTCGAAGAAATTGGAAAATCCACCACCCATACAAAAAGAAAAAGTATTGGGTTCAGTGGCAAGTATGGAGCAAATCTCTTTTCGGAGGTTCATAATTTCTCCATAATTGCAGAATATATCGCTGAGCAGTCTGAGTACGATGTTATTCATGCTCATGACTGGTTGACATTCCCTGCTGGGATTGCAGCCAAGAAAAAAACTAAAAAGCCCCTGGTTGTGCACGTCCATGCCACCGATTTTGACAGAAGTGGAGGTAAAGTAAATCCGAAAGTATTTGAAATTGAAAAGAATGGAATGGCTGAAGCAGATTGTATCATTACTGTAAGTGAACACACCAGGCAGATTGTGATCAATCATTATCACATTCCACCCACAAAAATTCATACGGTCCACAATGGGGTTGAACCATTCACAGATTCACAAAACCACTTGACTAAAAAAGCAAACAATGAAAAATTGGTAACCTATCTGGGTAGAATTACACTTCAAAAAGGCCCGGAATTTTTTGTGGAAGTAGCTAAATTGGTTCTGAAAAAAATGACATCTGTCCGATTTGTTATGGCTGGTTCCGGGGATTTAATGCACGACATCATTTCTCAGGTAGCCAAAGCTGGAATTGCTGACCATTTTCACTTCACCGGCTTCTTAAAGGGAGATGAAGTTTGCAAGCTTTTGAAACAGTCGGATATTTACATCATGCCTTCTGTATCAGAGCCTTTTGGGATTTCACCATTGGAAGCAATGCAACTCAATATCCCCACCATTATATCAAAACAATCAGGTGTTTCTGAACTAGTAACACATGTTATCAAAACTGATTTCTGGGATACTGAGGCGATGGCAGATGCAATTTATGGAATACTTACACGGCCCGCTCTCAAGAAAATGATTTCTGTTAAAGGAAAAACTGAAGTTAATAACATAAAATGGTCAAACTCAGCTGCTAAGATTCACGATATTTATAAACATTTGTCTGCATAAGTGATGAGAAACCTTTGTATTTATTGTAGCATCAACCTTCCCGTTATATTCAGGACATACAGATTTCTTGAAATAGGGACCAATCATGACTATTTAGATGAACAAAAAAACCATGCTATTTCAAAGGAGTTTCTTGTTTCTCAAATACTACCTGTACTAGAAATTTGTCAGAAAATGGCAGACTCAACGAAAAACAAGCATAAAATTTCATTCAATATCAATGGCCCCTCATTCCTTTTAATGAATCAATATGCAGCAAACTTTTTTCAAGTATTTAAAAAGCTTCTTTCAAACAGCAATATCGAATTTCTGGTTAGTCCGTATTCAACTCCAAGTTTGTATAAACAAAATTCTGTAGAACTAATTTCTCAATTAAATTATCAACAAAACATTTTAAACCAATATCTTCCGAAGGTCTCTTCCGCCTATATGGTTTCCAAGAAAAATGCAACAAGAAGAGTGCTGCGTGAAATTAATGAGTTTGGAATTAACCCGTTACTTTTCCACCTTCCAAACAAATTATCAGAACTCATCCGGACCAGGCAAAAAAAATACGAGCACCAATATTCAACCTTTAACGATCAAACTGCAGATAGAAAAATTACAAGAAAAAAAGAAACACTTGATTTTTTAATGCATGAATTGGATTCTCAACTCTCGGAAGATGGATCAAAAGAAAACGTGGAATTTTTGCGTATAAATATTCATTATCAACAAAATAGATTAGTGCAAGAGCAAGTTATTGAAAGACTTCGTAATACCTTTAATTTTATACGACGTTTTGATTCCGAAGTCACTTTCCTTCACCCGTCAGAATGTATAAATTCACCTTCATGGAAAGTTATTCAGGGAGACACATTCAATGAGAATGAAACAGTATCTTCTATGAATGAGATCCAAACAGAAACTTGTCAATATCTCTACTATTTAGCGGTTAAAATGAAATCCGTACAAGATGGCACATTATTAAGAGACTGGCAGTTAATTAGGGATGCAAGTCATTTATTCTATATGGACTCCCGGTTTTTTAATGATAATTTTGCCTCAAAACACTTCAATCCTTTTGCCAGTCCGTATACGGCATTTATTAACTATACCAACATTTTAGAGGATTTTACTTATCGTTTAGATAAAGCATTATAACGACTAAAACATTTGCATTTGGTGCAATTTACTGTAACGACCTTTTAGTGCAATTAACGCTTCATGAGTACCTTGCTCAACAATTTTTCCTTTGTGAAGCACACAGATCAAGTCAGCATTTTTAATAGTGGATAACCGGTGTGCAATAACCAAAGACGTGCGATTTTTCATAAGGTTCTCCAAGGCTTCCTGGACCAGTTTTTCTGATTCAGTATCCAAGGCTGAGGTAGCCTCGTCCAATATTAGAATTGGTGGATTTTTCAGGATTGCCCTTGCGATTGACAAACGCTGTTTCTGGCCTCCGGAAAGCTTATCGCCTCGGTCACCAATATTGGTTTGGTAACCCTTTTCATTTGCTACAATAAAATCATGCGCATTAGCAATCTTCGCAGCAGAAACCACTTGTTCTTCGGTTACTTCATCAACTCCAAAAGCAATATTGTTATAGAAAGTATCATTAAAAAGAATCGGTTCCTGGTTTACATTCCCCATCAGGTCCCTCAAATCATGAATTTTAATATCCCTGATGTCTACTCCATCAATTAAAATCTGCCCTTCGAAAACATCCCAAAAGCGTGGGAGCAAATCAACCATGGTTGTTTTTCCCGAACCGGACTGACCAACCAATGCAATCGTTCTGCCTTTCTCTACTTTTAAGTTGATATTTTTTAGCACCTTCTCTTTTTCGTATTGAAAAGTAACATCCCTAAATTCAATCTCTGTATTAAACGAGTTAACTGATTTTGCTCCCGATCTATCTTTAATCAAATTTTCAGCAGTTAGAATTTTATCAATTCGCCCCATTGATGCCAACCCTTTTTCAATGCTGTACAAAGCCGTCGAAAATGCTTTTGCCGGATTAATAATATTATAAAAGAAAATAAGGTATACGATAAACTCTTCAGGAGTCAATGAACCTTCACTGTTCAATATTAATGTTCCTCCATACCATAAAACAATTACAATAACCATTGTTCCAAGGAATTCGCTCATTGGATGAGCAAGAAAACGACGCCACATCAATCGGTTCATAATGTGATAATAGGATTCGTTTTCCTTCCCAAATCGATTGAATGATTTTTCTTCGGCATTGAAAGCTTTTATCACCCGTAACCCAGTAATGTCTTCTTCAGTAATTGAAAGGATATCGCCCATTTTATCCTGCCCCTTCAATGATGTTTTCTTGAGGTTCTTCCCAACTTTCCCAATTAAATATCCAGCAAATGGGAACATTACAAAAACAAAAATGGTAAGTTCCCAGCTCATATAAACCATTGCACCAACTGAAACAACAATAATGATTGGATTCTTAAAGAACATCTCCAACGAATTCATTATAGAATTTTCCACCTCCTGCACATCACCCGTCATTCGCGCGATGATATCACCTTTACGCTCCTCTGAGAAAAAACCAATTGGGAGTTCCAATATCTTCTTGTAGATTTTTGCACGAATGTCCCTTACAACACCATTTCTGACAAAAACCATGGTGAAGCTTGCCAGATAATAAAATCCAACTTTTAGCATCACCATAATAACAATAAAAAGACCGATGTAAATTAATGCATTCTGTTCCCCATATTTTTCGATTATTTGTGAAAAATAATATCCTGCATTATTGGTTAGGTAGTCAAGGCTATATTCAAAATCCATTTTAACATATTCTCTTGCTTCCTGCTTAAATAAAATTGTCAAAGCAGGACTTAGCAAGGCAAATGAAAATGCACTGAAAATTGTTCCTAGAATATTAAAAACAACGTTGAACCAGACAAACTTTTTGTACGGTGGTACAAATCTTTTAAGCAGTCCAAAAAGGTCTTTCATACAATTATTTTATGTAGAGAGGATATTAATTGAAAATCCCAGTATAATTTTGAGGAGTGATCTTTTTTAAGTCCTCTTTTAATTGGTCACTTATCTCCAACGTATCAATAAACTCATGTATTACTTCTCTACTCATCTTTTTGTTTGTGCGAGTCAGGTTTCTCAACGCCTCGTATGGATTCGGATAAGCCTCGCGACGCAAAACTGTTTGAATTGCTTCAGCAACCACCGCCCAGTTTTTCTCCAAATCAGCTTCAATGGCTTCTTTGTTAAGCAATAATTTTCCGAGCCCTCTCATTGTTGAACTAATTGCAATTAATGTATGTCCCAGAGGCATCCCAATAGTCCTTAGAACTGTAGAATCAGTTAAATCACGCTGCAAACGCGAAACTGGCAATTTTACAGAAAGGTGTTCTAATAAAGCATTTGCAATGCCAATGTTACCTTCTGAATTTTCAAAATCAATTGGATTTACTTTATGCGGCATGGCCGATGAACCAACCTCTCCAGCTTTAATCTTTTGTTTGAAATAATCCATGGAAATATAGGTCCACAAGTCACGATCCATATCCAGAATAATGGTATTGATCCTTTTCAGCGCATCAAAAATCGCTGCATGGTTGTCGTAGTTTGCGATTTGGGTGGTGTACTGAGCACGTTCCAACCCTAGATACTTTTTAAGGAAATGATTTCCGAAAGCTTTCCAGCTGATTTCCGGATATGCAATGTGATGCGCATTAAAATTACCAGTTGCACCACCAAATTTGGCATCACAAGATATTGCTTTCAATTGCTCCAACTGAATTTTTAGACGCTCAGCAAAAACCCTGATCTCTTTACCCAAATTAGTTGGAGAAGCAGGCTGTCCATGTGTTTTTGCCAGCATTGGAATACATTTCCACTCATCTGCTAACTCGTCCAAATTAGCAACTAAATCATTAATTGCAGGGTAGTATTCATTATCCAACGCATCGTGAATAGACTTTGGAACGGCAGTATTGTTAATATCCTGAGAAGTCAACCCAAAATGGATAAACTCTTTGAAATCCTGAATACCCAACTTGTCAAACTCTTCTTTTAGAAAATATTCTACAGCTTTAACATCGTGATTCGTCACTTTTTCAATGTCCTTTACTCGCTGTGCATCTTCAACCGAAAAGTTCTCAACCACTTTTCTTAGGTCTGCAAACAGGCCTTTATCAAAATCAGATAATTGAGGCAGGGGTAACTCACATAATGCAATAAAATATTCAACCTCAACCAACAACCTGTATTTTATCAAAGCATATTCGGAGAAATAGTTTTGAAGGTTCTCTACTTTTGATCGGTACCGACCATCAATCGGGGTAATAGCAGTCAATAAATTCAGTTCCATGTTTTAATTTTTTCGAAGGCACAAAGTTAGCATTTTTTGTAAACATAGCTTAGTGGTTGTAATCCTCAAGTGAACTCTTAATCGTGTCTTCACCTTAACTTTTTAACGATAACAAAAACAATGAATAACAAATCAAATTGGAACCTCTAAATTCCTTATCTTGTATAGAGTTATTTTCAACTGTATTTTTCAGTTTAAGCATAAAAAGTGATGAAAAAGTTATTTATTGTAATACTATCATTTATCTTTCTTCTATCTTGCAAAACAAACAGCAATATGCTCGACAAAACAACTGTTTCTAATCTCAATCTTGAAAAATACATGGGTACCTGGTATGAAATTGCCCGCTTCCAGCATTCGTTTGAAAAAGATTTAGTTGGAGTCACTGCTACCTATAAATTGCGAGAAGACGGGAAGATTGACGTAATCAATGCCGGCTACAAAAACACACTTGATGGCGAATACAAGCAAGCAAAAGGAAAAGCCAAGATTCCAGATAAGATTGAACCTGGAAAACTAAAAGTCTCCTTTTTTCTTTTTTTCTATGCTGAATATAATGTACTCGAATTGGATGAAAATTATCAATACGCCTTAATTGGAAGTTCGACGCCTGATTATTTATGGATATTAAGTAGGACACCTCAAATGAAAGATTCAACATATAATATGTTAGTTGAAGAAGCAAATACCAGAGGTTATGATACCAGTAAACTATTTAAAGTTCCTCAAAAATTGAAAGATTGACGAATGTTCGTCGAACCATGCCTATAATCGTACGCCATAACTGTTTCAAAACTTTTATTTTTTAAATATCGCAAACCTTTGTAACCACCAAAATTACTTAACTTTGAAAAGAGCAATCAAAACAAAAACTATGAAGTCAGTATTTTTAGCCATCCTTATATTTCTTGTGTCACTCTCTGTTGGATTTGCCCAAAATGCAGATACCACATCTACAAAAAAATTAGTTTACAAGCTAAATATTAAGGAAAATATTGCCCCAGCAATCTGGAGACAAACCAATCAGGCATTTGCGGAAGCAGACAGCCTGAATGCTGATTTGCTATTGATCCACATGAATACCTATGGCGGAACTGTTTTGGATGCAGATTCTATTCGAACCAAGATTATCAATAGTAAAATTCCGGTATATGTATTTATCGACAATAATGCTGCAAGTGCGGGTGCGCTGATTTCGATTGCCTGCGACAGTATATTTATGCGAAAAGGCGGTTCAATTGGGGCCGCAACTGTTGTGAATCAAACAGGGCAGAAAATGCCAGATAAATACCAATCATACATGCGTTCCATTATGCGGGCAACTGCTGAATCACATGGCGGAGACACCATAATTACTGCACAGGATACTACTTTCAAATGGTTTCGAGATCCCAAAATTGCTGAAGCCATGGTTGATGAAAGTGTTTATATTCCAGGGATAATTGATACTGGAAAAGTATTAACCTTCACTCCTTCTGAGGCTGTAAAATATGGTTTCTGTGAAGGAATTGCAGAAGATGTGCCTGAGGTTTTGGAACAAATTGGAATAAAAGATTATGAAATAACCGAATATAAACCAACTGGACTTGAGAAAATTATTGGCTTTTTAGTCAATCCATTTGTTTCGGGGATTCTTATCATGGCAATTTTAGGTGGAATTTATTTCGAAATGCAAACTCCGGGAATTGGTTTTCCACTTATAATAGCAATCATAGCTGCATTTGCGTATTTCGCTCCCCTGTATCTTGAAGGACTGGCCGCCAATTGGGAAATCCTTTTATTCCTTGTCGGTTTAATTCTTATTGCTGTTGAAATATTTGTTCTGCCAGGCTTTGGGGTGGCAGGTATTTTAGGTATAACTCTTAGTTTCACCGGATTGTTTTTAAGTCTCCTCAATAACATCAACTTCGATTTTGAAGGAGTGCATCCGGATCGGATCATGACTGCCTTAATGACTGTTATTGTTGCCCTTTTTGGTGGATTCACAATGAGCCTCATTGTCAGCAAATACATTTTCACTGCTGAATCGGGTGCATTTAAAAATTTATCACTTCATTCCGTACAAAAAATTGAAGAAGGATTTGTTGGAGTAGATACCAGCTCAAAAAATTTAGTGGGTAAAGAAGGAATTGCTTACACTGTTCTTCGTCCTTCAGGAAAAGTAAAAATTGAAGGAAAAATTTATGATGCAGTTGCTGAACTGGGAATGATAGACAAAGGAGATCCTGTGAAAGTTGTGAAAGCTGAGGCTGCTCAGGTATATGTAGAAAAACCATAAATATTAGGACTGGTGAGTGGGTAATTCAGAGTCACTCGCTCACTAATTCCAAACGCATCAAATCAATTTATTCAAATAACTGTATATTTGTATTCGTTTCCACTAAACTTTTTGGTGGAAATTTCATTTTATAAGATAAAGGGAAAGTGATGAAAGATTTTATTGTTAGTTATTGGAACGAGTTGATATACCTTCTCAATGAGATGGCTCCCTGGTTAATTCTGGGGTTAATCTTCGCTGGATTATTAAAAGTATTTTTTCCACAAGACAAAGTGCAGAAATACATGGGGAAATCCACCACAAAATCTGCAGTTAATGCATCTTTACTGGGGATACCAATGCCTTTATGCTCGTGTGGAGTGATTCCAACCGGTATTTCATTTTTTCGCAATGGAGCATCTAAAGGAGCAACAAATTCGTTTCTTATCTCAACACCACAAACAGGAGTGGATTCCATATTTGCGACCTATTCCATGCTTGGTTGGCCTTTTGCAGTATTACGACCAATCGTTGCATTTGTAACAGGCATCCTTGGAGGTATTTTAACCAACTGGCTGGTTAAAGACAAACCAATCAAAAAGCAAAAAGCGCAACCAGCATTCACCGGATTTGCTGTTGACATGGCTGCTGTTGGCCAAAACAATGGAAGCATTTTAACCTCAGCTCCTAAAAATCAAAACGAGAACACCTGTGACGATGATTCCTGCGGATGCCATGACAAAAAAGAGCCTGAAGGAAATGCTTTTGTAAAAGCTACACATTATGCTTTTATAGAACTTCTGCAAGATATTGCCAAATGGTTAATCATTGGCTTTTTAATTGCAGCACTAATTTCAGTTTTGCTACCCGATGACTTTTTCAGTTCATTTAAAGGTTGGGGAATCCTTGAGATTTTAGTTATTCTGGCAGCCTCTGTGCCAATTTATATTTGTGCCACTGGTTCAATTCCAATTGCTGCTGTTCTTTTATTAAAAGGAGTTTCACCTGGAGCAGCTCTTGTTTTCTTAATGGCGGGACCTGCTACAAACGTGGCGACTATGTCGGTTATTGGAAATACTATGGGGCGCAAATCTTTGTTTGTGTACCTGGGAACAATTATTGGAGGAGCCGTTATTTTTGGTTTGCTCACCAATTGGCTAATTCCAACCGACCTGATCATGAACCAGATTGTTCATATTCATGGAAATGGAGAACATGAAATGCTACCCAAATGGCTACAAATAGCATCTTCCATTTTATTGATCGGTTCGCTAATTCTCGGATACTTTTATGAACGTTTTGAGAAATCTAAGAAAATTGAACCAATCACTGCGAATTTAAAAACATTGAAAGTTGAAGGCATGACCTGTTCTCATTGTGAGGCTAGTGTTACCAAAAATTTATCGAATCTTAATGGAATTGAAGAGGTTTATGCTGATAAAAACACCGCTGAAGTAAAAATAAAAGGTACAAACCTTGATCTAAAAAAGATCGAAAAAGTAATCACTGAGATTGGATATCACTACAAAGGAGAGGCTTCATGAACTTGATTCAAATAGCTCTAATTACCCTAAGCGGACTGCCCATTGTTGCCACCTTCCTGTTAGCTTACCAACTAATGAGAAACGGGCAGGGAGCCATTGGGCGACCAACAATACACCCAATCCCCTTCTTTACCTCTAAATTTGGTATTGGCGTCATTATTTGTCTCATATTTTGGGTAAGCATAAATCCACAAGCAATGTTTCACTTTCCTTTTCTTATTCAGAATGAAATCATTGATGTACAAAAGCTATTGAGTCTTATTTTCTTACTAGGAGCCAACCTTTTACTTGTTCCCGCCTATGTGTCGCTTAGTATCTTTACTCGCGTAGGCCTGCCTGCTTCTGATCATGCACTAAACACAAGTGGAGTTTATCGTATTTCCAGAAATCCAATGTACACGAGCTTTTTCTTCTTCCATGTAGCCTGTTTTCTGCTTATTCCTAGCGTGCTATTACTGGGCATGATGTTATTCATCTCGATCACGCATCATTTCATTATTCTAAAAGAAGAGAATTTTCTTGAGAATACCTTTCGTTCCGAATATCTTACTTACAAGAAATCGACTGCCAGATATCTTTAATATAAAGTATACTTTTATCTTTCAAACTGCTTTTTACCCTCATCCAAAAAGTCAACAAAATTATCTGGATTTAAATCGTAAGCTTTGGGTTCAACCAGTAATTCACCGTTGTTATCGAGCAAGACATAATACGGTTGAGCATTTACTCCAAATCGGGTAATTTGAAAATCAGCATATTTCTTTCCCAATGTTTTCTTTAATTTACCATCGTATGAAGAAGTGATCCATTCACTTTCAGGCAACTTTGTCTTATCATCCACGTAGAGTGCAATAATCACAAAATCATTTTTCAAACGCTCCAGCACTCGTGGGTCAGACCAGACATTAGCTTCCATCTCCCGACAATTAACACAACCGTGTCCAGTAAAATCAATAAAGATTGGTTTATTCAACGCTTTTGCACATGCAAGTCCTTGTTCATAATCAAAGTAGCCTTCCAACCCATGAGGCAAATGCAAAAATTCGGAAAACTTTGGTTCTTCACATTGAGTATTTTCTTCATAAAAGCCAATCGTTCCACCTGTTGAACTCACTAACTTAACCTCATCCCTAATAATCTTATGCAGATCAAAATCATGAGTAGTTTGTGGTGGTAAATAACCAGCAATAGCTTTCAGTGGGGCACCAAACATACCGGGTATTAAGTACACGACAAATGCAAAAGTCAAAATCGAAAGCATTAAACGTGGAACTGAAACAAATTTCACATCACTGTCATGCGAGAATTTCAGTTTCCCCAATAAATAAAATCCTAATAAGATGAATATAACAATCCACAGGGCAAGGTAAACTTCACGATCCAAAATTCCCCAATGATAAGTTTGATCGGCAATACTCAGGAATTTTAGACCTAAAGCAAGTTCCAAAAATCCTAAAACAACCTTTACGGAATTTAGCCATCCTCCAGATTTTGGCAAATTACTCAACCACCCGGGAAACAATGCAAATAAGGTAAAAGGAAGGGCAAATGCCAGCGAAAAGCCAAACATACCGATAATTGGCTTCAACACCTGACCACCCGCAGACTCAACCAAAATAGCGCCAACAATTGGGCCAGTGCAGGAAAAAGACACCAACACTAAAGTTAGAGCCATAAAAAATGATCCCAAAAAACCACCTTTATCAACCTGCTTATCCGATTTATTGACCAACCAACTGGGCAAAACAATCTCGAACATCCCAAAAAATGAGAAAGCAAAAACAACGAAAATAATAAAGAACAAAGTATTTGGAAGCCAATGAGTACTTAACCAGTTAGCAGCATCTGGTCCAAATAATACGGCAACCAAAGTACCAACGATCGTATAAATTGCAATGATCGAAAAACCATAAAATGCAGCATGCAAACGGGATTTTAACTTTGACTCCCCACTATGCATAAAAAATGAAACCGTCATCGGAATCATTGGGAACACACATGGAGTTAGAATTGCTGCCAGCCCTGCCAAAAACGAGAAAAAAAGGAACAACCATAAAGTATCCATTGAACCCTCTTTCCCTTTATCTGTCATCAGTTTGGGCTCCACAGTATTTATCGATTCGACAGAACTCGTTTTCCCACTATTCAGCTTAAAAGAAAAATCAGCTTCAGTAGGCGGCAAACAGGTTTCATCGTTACAACACATAAATTCAACGAATCCATCTATTTCAATTGGTTGATCTGTTTTTAGTTTCACTTCCTGCGAGAAAGTGGCTTCATGACTAAAAAATCTTAAATCAAGCTGAAAGGTTTTATCAAATTCTTCGGTAGGTTGGGGCTCTTTTTTTAGTTCGCCAATGAACTCAAACTGAGTAGTGTCCGAATAGTTAATTGATGTTGGAATCGGGCCTCCATCAGGCAAACTCGTATCATATAAATGCCATCCTTCTTCGATTGTTGCATGAAATTGCAAAACCGCCTTTCCCCCATCTTGATTGAAATCAAAAGTCCACTTTACCGGCTCTAAAATTTGGGAATAAACTTGAACTGAAAATAGAATTAATAAGGCAAACAAAATATTCTTTCTCATTATCATTGATTTTTTGACGAATATAACAAAGATAAGTATGTTTTGATTGTCCAAAAAATGATAATAGAACAGGAATACTATTGAACAAAAGAGAGGAAAGCTTTCAAATATTTAAATATCAACATATTTCGATCGATTGAAAAGGAACCGAACAAATGTTAATAATTCTAAACAAAAAAAATCCCGAACAAACGTCCGGGACCTTTTTATAAAATAATTTCTTCCAGATTTTCATCAAAAAAGTGATACTCTAAAAAACTGAACGAGTTAGCACTTTCAATCTGTATACGTTTCATATACTTAAAAGCCCACTTCCTTTTTATAGAATTAATTCCTTTAGTAAGGTAAGCGGCAGTATACGGATGAACTTTTAATGTCAAACTTTTCTTATTCAGGTCTTTAAATATATAATTGACCTTACTGCTAAGTTCATCGGTAAAGAGAATAGTCGGCGTAACCTTTCCGGTGCCTTTGCATGACGGGCAAACCTCTGCCGTATCAACATGCTCTTCAGGTCTTACCCTTTGGCGGGTTATCTGCATCAAACAGAACTTACTCAATGGAAGTATGTTATGCTTGGTGCGATCAACACCCATCGCCTCTTTCATGCGTTCATAAACCTTCTGTCGGTTCTCGGCAGCATGCATATCGATAAAATCGATTACAATGATACCTCCCATGTCTCTTAACCTCAGTTGTCTTGCTATCTCTTCGGCAGCAGCCAAATTCACTTCAAGTGCATTTGTTTCCTGATCAACACCAGCTTTTGACCGGTTCCCGCTGTTCACATCAATTACGTGAAACGCTTCGGTATGTTCGATGATCAGATAGGCACCGTTTTTAAATGAGACTGTTTTGCCAAATGACGCTTTAATTTGTTTTTCTATCCCAAAATGTTCAAAAATGGGTTGTCCACCCTTGTAATTTTTTACAATCTTTTTCTTTTCGGGAGCGATCGTACCAAGGTACTCTGAAATTTCATCGGCAACAGTAGGATCATTTACGATAATACTGTTAAAATTCGGATTATAAATATCTCTCAACAAAGCGGAAGTTCTGTCCATCTCTCCAAGAATCAAAGCAGGGGCGACAGTTGATTTCTTTAATTTTTGGAAAATTGTTTCAAATTTGCCGACCAGCTTTTTCAATTCCTGGTCAAGTTCGGCAACCCTTTTTCCTTCGGCTACCGTCCGGACAATAACTCCGTATTTCTTTGGTTTGATGCTCTGAATTAGTTTCTTCAGCCTATTCTTTTCTTCGGTAGAACTAATTTTTTGTGAAACACTAATCTTTTCACTAAACGGCATCAACACTAAATTTCTTCCCGCAACTGAAAGCTCAGATGTTAATCTTGGTCCTTTGGTAGAGATGGGTTCTTTGGCGATTTGCACCAAAATATTCTGACCAGCTTTTAAAACATCGGTAATCTTTCCTTCTTTATCAATGTCTGATTCGGAGTGGATTTTTGACACTGAAGATATGCGGTTTTTCTTTGAACTGGCAATTTTCATAAACTTATTCAAAGTCGAAAATTGCGGTCCCATGTCGAGGTAATGCAAAAATGCATCTTTTTCAAATCCAACGTCGATGAAAGCAGCATTCAAGCTCGGCATTATTTTTTTTACTCTGGCTAAATAAATATCACCAACAGCAAATTTTGCTCCGCTTTTTTCCCTGGTAAGTTCAACTAAGCGTTTATTTTCCAATAAGGCAATAACAACTTCTGAGGGAGAGACGTCAATAATTAGATCGCTACTCACAACGTGATTTTAATTTTAATTTGCTTTAGTTTTAAATGATTCATAAAATAGATTAAACCTAAAGCGCAAAAGCACTTTAGGTTTAACCAATATTTTCTTTAATAGCTAATGCTATAAAAGACTAATAGACTACTTCTTCTTCTTATGACGGTTTTTACGTAATCTTTTCTTACGCTTGTGCGTAGCCATCTTATGTCTTTTTCTTTTCTTTCCGCTTGGCATAATATTATTTTTTAATTTGATCTTTTACCTGTGCAACGAAAGTCTTAGCTGGTTTGAAAGCAGGAATAAAGTGCTCAGGAATAATGATTGTTGTATTTTTTGAAATATTACGTGCAGTCTTCTCAGCTCTTTTTTTCACGATAAAACTTCCAAATCCACGTAAATATACATTTTTTCCTTCAGTTAATGAATCTTTCACTGTTTCCATGAAAGCTTCAACAGTTTTCTGAACAGTAACTTTTTCGATCCCTGTGTTCTTGCTAATTTCGTTAACAATATCTGCTTTAGTCATCTCTTAAAATATTTAGTTTTCAATAAATTATAAATTCTAACGAATCGGTGTGCAAAAATAAAAATTATTTAAAAACTATAAACACCTGAAATGAATTATTTTTACAATTCATTAAGATTTTAAAGCAGTTATGGGAAAAAACAGTGATTTTGCAAGAAAAATGATTCAATGGTACACTATTAACAAAAGGGAACTCCCATGGCGACAAACCTCTGACCCTTACTACATTTGGCTATCAGAAATCATCCTTCAACAAACACGAATTGAACAAGGTCTTTCATATTATTTACGATTTACAGAAAGGTATCCCGACGTGTTTAAATTTGCAAATGCACCCGAAGATGACATTTTAAAATTATGGCAAGGACTTGGATATTACAGTCGAGCCAGAAATATGCATACTGCTGCAAAGCGCATTTGCAAAGAGTTTTCGGGTAATTTCCCGAAATCATATAAAGAACTTTTATCATTAAAGGGTGTTGGTGAATACACAGCAGCCGCAATCGCATCCATCGCATTTAATCTTCCCCACGCTGTTGTGGATGGCAATGTGTATCGTGTTTTATCCCGAATATTCGGGATTTATGATCCAATTAATACATCATTAGGAAAAAAGACATTTCAAGAATTAGCAACAACCCTTTTAGACGAGAGACAAGCCGGAAATTACAATCAAGCAATTATGGAATTTGGAGCTTTGCATTGCAAACCACAGAATCCAAAATGCGAGGAATGTCCATTCATTGAAACCTGTCATGCATATAATAATAAAAGCATCAAAAATTTGCCCGTCAAGAAAGGAAAAACAAAAGTTGTTGACCGCTATTTTAATTACATCATTATTAAATATGACGATTTCACCTTTTTAAATAAAAGAAGTGAAGACGGAATTTGGAAAAATTTATTTGAATTTCCGCTTATTGAAACAGATGAACAAGTAGATTTAGACATCCTGATTCCAGATTTAGAGAAATTACTAGGGAATAATTCCGTACTGATTGAACACATTTCAAATTGGAACAAACATATTCTCAGCCATCAACGAATACATTACCGCTTCCTGACTTTACGGATTAACGAAGAAAAAAAGTTTACAGTAGATTTGATTAAGGTGAATAAAAAAGATATTTTTAAATTCGCAGTTCCAAAATTGATTGAAAGGGAACTTAACAATAATAACTGGTTTTTGTCCATTCATTTATAATACACTACTTTCAATCACTAATTAGGGGGTATTCATCAAAAAGTTAGCTGAACTATCGGTTAGCAAGGGAGAAATGTTGTAAATTTATTATTGTTTAATTTTAAAAAGTAACAATTATGTCAGTAAACAAAGTTTTATTAATCGGTAACGTTGGTCGTGATCCTGAAGTCAGACATCTTGACAAAGGAGTTGCCGTAGCAAATTTCCCCCTAGCCACCTCTGAAAGCTACACAGCAAAAAACGGAGAAAAAGTTACCACAACAGAGTGGCACAACATAGTTGTTTGGCGGGGACTCGCGGAAGTTGTTGAAAAATATGTCACCAAAGGCGACAAGCTTTATCTGGAAGGTAAAATCAGAACTCGCTCATGGGATGACAAAGATGGCAACAAACGCTACACCACTGAAATTTACGTAGATAATATGGAAATGCTAGGTGGAAAATCTCAATCCGGTGGTGATTCATCAAATCAGCAAGCTGCTGCTCAAAATGAACCCACAAAAAGTGTAAATGAACCTGATTATGAGCAATCGGAAGAAGATGATCTTCCATTTTAGTAATTAAAAAGTTAAATTAATTGGAAACAGATCCTTTACCGAGTTTATTATCGATCAGTTGGGACATACAATTTTATCCTGTCTCAACAACTGTATTATTCAGTTTACTTCTTATTATTCTATTGCTGATTACTTCAGCACTCATCTCTGGCTCTGAAGTAGCATTTTTCTCACTTAGTCCGAACGACCGTGATAGTTTGAGAAATAACAAGGACAAAAAAAGTCATCAGGTACTACATAATTTGAGCCACCCCGAAAAATTATTGGCCACTATCTTAGTGGCCAATAATTTCGTAAATGTTGGAATCGTAATATTATCAGCTTACACTACCAACATGCTAATTGATTTTAGCACGTCCCCCACCCTTGGATTTATTTTCAAGGTAGTTATTATTACATTTTTACTTTTACTTTTTGGAGAGATTGTCCCAAAGGTTTACGCAACCAGACACTCGTTGAAGTTTGCACGCCAAATGGCAATGCCTTTGAACGTTCTGGAACACATATTCAGACCGGTAAACTCAATTCTAATCTATTCGACATCCTTTGTCAATAAAAGAATTCAAAAACAATCTCAGAACATTTCAGTTGATGAATTATCTCAAGCTCTTGAACTTACATCTGACCATGAGATTTCAGAAGATAAAGAAATACTGGAAGGTATTGTAAAATTTGGTAATAAAAATGTCGTTGAAATCATGAGATCAAGAGTCGATGTAGTTGCTCTTGAATTGAAAGACTCCTTCAACAAGGTCATTAATACAATAAATGATTCGGGATATTCAAGAATACCTGTTTACTCTGAATCATTTGACAACATACGTGGAATTCTTTATATAAAAGATTTATTACCCCACTTGCATAAAACCGAAAAATTTAAATGGCAAACAATTATTCGCCCTCCGTTTTATGTGCCTGAAACCAAAAAAATTGATGATTTACTGGAAGAATTTCAGAAAAACAAGGTACACATGGCGATCGTTGTCGACGAGTATGGAGGCAGTTCAGGTATTGTAACCTTGGAAGATATTTTGGAGGAAATTGTTGGAGAAATTGTTGATGAATTTGACGAGGACGAAAACTATTTCACCAAAATAGCAGAAAATAAATTTCTGTTTGACGGCAAAATACTCTTACATGATTTTTATAAAATTACGGGGGTAGATGACCATGTTTTTGACGATTTTAAAGGGGATG
Organism: Sunxiuqinia sp. A32; assembly: GCF_052690465.1. Taxonomy (NCBI): domain Bacteria; kingdom Pseudomonadati; phylum Bacteroidota; class Bacteroidia; order Marinilabiliales; family Prolixibacteraceae; genus Sunxiuqinia; species Sunxiuqinia sp. A32. The sequence continues at coordinate 124,726 of NZ_JBQYLI010000013.1, read as the reverse complement.
CGGATACTCTTGCTGGTTTAATTCTAGAATTGAAAGGAGAAATTCCTGCCATCCATGAGAAAATAAATTGTGAAAATTTCGTTTTCTCTATTGAGGCGGTCGATAATCGCCGTATCAAAAAAATAAAGGTTGAGATCAATTAGTTTTAGGAGAAGAAATCAAGCATGAAAAAAATAGTCCCTGTTTTAGTAATCGCTTTTCTCATTGCGGCATGTCAAAAAGAATACATTCCAAAACCAAGGGGATATTTTCGAATTGAATTTCCTGAGAAGAAATACCAATCAATAAATGAAAAACTACCTTATCAATTTAATATTCCAGTCTACAGCACATTAGTCAATGATGATGAACCAGGGTCAGAAATGTACTGGAGAAATATAATGATTCCATCGAATAACGCAGAAATTCATATCAGTTATAAAAAAGTTGATAGTAACCTATCAACTTATACTGAAGAATCCAGATCACTTGCTTATCAACACAGCATTAAAGCAGATGCAATTGACGAACAGGTATTTGTTAATCCAATAGATAAAGTATTTGGCACCATTTATTTCATTGACGGAAATGCAGCATCCCCAATCCAATTTTATTTAACTGATAGCGTCAATCATTTTTTACGAGGCGCACTTTATATCAATGAAATACCTAACATTGACTCTATTCGTCCGGTAATCAATTTTCTTAGACCGGACATTATCCATTTAATCGAAACCACTCGCTGGAATAATTAATGCCACTTTTAAGAGAAATAGAAATTAACGATGGGTTGCTCTTGCTTTGGCAAATCAGTGAAGATGTTGACGATCTTTTCAGACAGGTTGGCAAAATTGCAGATATCCACGACTTTGAAAAAATAAAAAACCTAAAAAGAAAAAAGGAATGGCTGGCAGTTCGCATGTTACTGAAACACATTGATTGCTCCATAATTGGAATTGCTTACAACGAGAAAAGACAACCTACGATAACACATCCAGATTACAATTACATAAGTATTAGCCATTCCGGAGAAATTGCAGGAATATTAGTTCATAAATCATTTAAGGTTGGACTTGATATTGAAAATCTTAACCGCGATTTTATCAGAGTTGAAAATAAATATCTCAGCCCCCAAGAAAAAGAGCTGACTACTGAGATACAAAATGGTCATGCCTTATTCTGGTGTGCCAAAGAGGCAGTATTCAAAGTTGCGGGAATCGCAGGCATACATTTTGCAAAACAAATTTCCATGGAAAGACCTACAAATAAGACTGTAAGTGCAAAACTTTTTTTGGAAAACACAATAAAAAAATATCAACTTCATTTCTTTGAAATTGATAATCAACTGGTCACTTATCTGATTGATGACCTAAATCAGAACTAATCTGATCCGAAAAAAGAAAACATAAACATTGTAAACTTGTTTTATCTTGATAAAAATATCAAATGAAAAAAAATACTGACCCACATATATTGGTAATTTTTGGTGCATCAGGAGATTTAACCAAAAGAAAACTGGTTCCGGCTTTATTCGAATTATATCGACAAAAGTTACTTCCTGAGCAATTTGCAGTATTAGGAGTGAGCAGAACTGAATTATCAGACGCCGAATTCAGGACTCGAATGACTGATTTTCTTCCTCAGGAAGAAGATAAGTCCAGCCTCATCAATCAGTTCCTTGATAAATTGTTTTATCAATCATTAAGCACCTCAGATGTTTATGAATACCCCATTCTTAAAGATAGACTGGCTTCCATTTCTAAGGCAAACAACATCCCTGAGAATTATATTTTTTACCTTTCCACACCACCGTCACTTTATGAAATTATTCCTGAAAACCTGGCAGGAGTAGATTTAAATAAAACAGATGATGATTTTCGCAGATTGATCGTTGAAAAGCCTTTCGGAATTAATCTGGAATCTGCAAAGGCACTGAATAAAAACCTACTTAATTATTTTAACGAGGATCAAATATATCGTATAGACCACTATTTGGGGAAAGAAAGCGTACAAAACATGCTCGTAACCCGCTTTTCTAATGGGATTTTTGAACCTATCTGGAACCACAATTTTATTCATCATGTTGAGATTACTTCTGCAGAAAGTCTCGGAGTAGAAGGTCGTGGAGGATATTATGAGAATTCCGGAGCCATGCGTGACATGGTACAAAATCACCTAATGCAATTGGTTGGAATGGTGGCAATGGAGCCTCCTGTTGTTGTTGAAGCAGATGCAATTCGAAATGAAGTTTTAAAAGTTTTTCAATCATTGCGTCCAATTAAAAAGGATGAAGTTGAAAATCATGTTATCAGGGGACAATACATTGAATCACACATAAAAGGTGAATTGGTAAAGGGATATCGTCAAGAAAAAGGTGTTAATCCGGAAAGTCGGACAGAAACATTTCTTGCGATGAAGTTTCACATTGATAATTGGCGCTGGAGTGGAGTTCCGTTTTACATTCGGACTGGTAAAAAATTACCAACCCGAGTGACAGAAGTAGTCATTCACTTTAAAAAACCACCGATGCATTTATTTGGCGAAAATCCGGCTTATCGTCACACCAACAACCAATTAGTCATCCGAATTCAACCCGACGAAGGGATTCTCCTAAAATTTGGAATGAAAGTTCCAGGCGCAGGATTTAATGTGCAAACTGTTAATATGGATTTTCATTACGATGATCTGGCAGACGTGCATTTACCTTCAGCTTATGAACGATTGTTACTCGATTGTATGCAAGGTGATGCCACGCTGTATGCACGTGGTGATGCGGTTGAAAAAGCATGGGAATACGTTCAACCAATTTTAGATGCATGGAAAGAACGGCCAGATATTCCGGTCTACGGTTATCCGGCTGGATCATGGGGGCCTGATGTCGCCGATAATTTAGTTGATGGTAGTAGCTGGAGATATCCTTGTAAAAATCTTTCGGACGATGGCAACTATTGCGAATTATAAGTTTTACTTTAACTTTATCAAACAGAATTAAGGTATTATGAATGAATCAAAAGAAGTAAGAATATTTGAAGATCCAGAAAGTGTTGCAGAAGCTTTTGCCCTAGAGTTTTATCATATGATCAGTAGTTCAAGACAGCGTTTTGACATAGCTTTATCTGGAGGAAAAACCCCGAAACTACTTTTTGAAATATTCGCCAGTGAATATTCAAATAAGATACCTTGGGAACGTATTCATTTTTGGTGGGGAGACGAACGCTGCGTACCCCCGACTGATAATGAAAGTAATTATAAAATGACACAAGAAAGCTTACTTTCTAAAATTAATATTGACGAGAGTCAGATACACCGAATAAAAGGAGAACTATCTCCTGATGCTGCAGCAAGTGATTATATTCTGCAAATTCAGTCTCATTTAAATGAAAGGGATAATTGGCCAATATTCGATTTAATTATACTTGGTATGGGCGACGACGGTCATACTGCTTCCATATTTCCGGATCAGATGGAGTTTTTAAAATCTGATAAAATTTGTGAGGTTGCGACACACCCTGAAAGTGGTCAAAAAAGAGTGACCCTCACGGGAAAAGTATTGAATAATGCAAATAGGGTATACTTTTTAGTTACTGGAAAATCAAAAGCCAAGCGCGTATCTGAGATTATGAATAATCTAAAGAAGGCTCAAAAACTTCCGGCTTTTCATGTCGAACCTGCAAAGGGTAAAACAATATTTTTCTTTGACCAAAAGGCTGCTTCGAAAATTAGCTAAGAATTGATTTAATGAATAATCCTTTAAAGTTTTTAATTTCCTTTAATATATTTTCCCAAAGAGTACTTCCCTCCGCCAAAAACTAATACGGTAATAAAGGCAAGCAAATAAAGCAAAGCCAACTCCTTTCGCTGAAATGGATCAGAACCGTGAACCATAAATACAGCAACAGCCATTGTTATAATTAAAGGTAAAGTTGCCAGACGAGTACCTGCACCAACAATGATGAGTACTGAGCAAATCACCTCAGCAAAAACAGCCAATATCAATGAAATTGTTTCCCCGAACCCAAAAGGATCAGCAAATCCTGTATTTCCCTCTAGAAGCTTAAGTAATTTTGGAATTCCATGGGTTAGCATAAAAGTCCCTGCAGATACTCTCAATACTAATAACCACAAATTTTCTATAACTTCGTTTGCTCTGTTTCCTAACAACCTGCTCATACGTTTAAGATTGAATTATTATTTTCTAAAATCGAAAACAAATTTAATTAATATCTAGCTAAAATCTTACTAATGTAAACCAGCAAACATTACAAATGTCACCTTTTACTCATCGCAAATTTAATACCTTTTGCATTGCGAAATAGCCAAATCAAAATTTACTGATCCTACGTAGCTTTGATTGCTTTTTATTCTAATAAAGATTTGAAGGGAATAATATATAATAAATATGGATTAGTATTACCTAAATATAAACAGCCAATAAACAAACTGAAAAGAATGATGTTTTACCTTTATAAAAAAAATTATGAATTAAAGATTAAAAACTAATCGAAAACACCCAATGTTTAATCTACTGAACCAATCGAAAAACGGAATAGCCTTGCGTATACTTGTATACGGATATATTCTTATCCTATTATTGTTTTTATTAATTATCTGCATTGGAAATTTGTATGAAATTCCTGTTGGGAATTTCACCAGAGACCCAGCTGCAATTAATTCTGCAAACCCCTTTGTTGGAATTATTTCAAATATTGGGATTTTACTATGGACAACAACTGCTGCAATTTGCTTCTTTTCGTCAGCAATTATTTGGATCAAGAATAAAAATGAAAAAACGTTATTTTTATTCTTTTCGGGAATTCTATCGTCAATTCTATTGTTTGATGATTTTTTCATGCTTCATGAATTCTTACTCCCCCACTACTTAAACATTTCTGAATTTCCTGTTTTTGCGACGTACGGATTACTAACACTTGTTTATCTTTTCCTATTTAGAAAGAGAATTCTAAATAGGAATTTTCTATATCTGGCATTTGCATTAATTCTATTTGCGTGTTCAATAGTAAGTGATTTGCTACTTCCCAATCATGATATGAATTTTTTAATTGAAGATGGGTTCAAGTTTCTTGGAATATTTACATGGTTATTTTACTTTTCTATTACATCTTACAGCTCTTTACCTTTGGAAAACAGATAATACAACATGTAATTTAGAACTGAAAGCACGCCTCAAATAAAAATCTATGAATCAAAACAATAACAACCCAACAAACGGAATAAACACAAAATGGATTCTTGTACTAGTTTACTCTTTCATCTTAGGATTATTCATTTTTAGCTACTTACTAAGTCGCTTTTTTGATGCTCCATACAGCGATTTCACAAGAGATCCATTAGCTGTGATGAAGACACATCCATTTGTAGGATTTCTATCAAACATTGGAGTTATTATTTGGATCGTAACAGCGACTATTTCTCTTTTTACATCGTACCTTATTGAAAAGGAAAAGCTGCAAAATAGATATTTGTTCCATTTTTTTTCTGGCGCAATTACCTCTATTTTATTGGTAGATGATTTATTTATGATTCACGATCGAATATTCCCAATTTATTTAAAAATCTCAGAAGTACCATTATTCATATTTTATGGAATTTTAATCACTGTCTATTTATATTATTACAGGAAACAAATATTAAAATATGACTATATAATCCTACTTATTGCTTTATTCATGTTTGCATTTTCACTTGGAGTCGATCATTTTGATGTGGAAAGTGAATTCATTCATTTTTTTGAAGATGGCCCAAAACTACTTGGAATTGCAGCCTGGTTTGTGTTTTACCTGTCAGCTTCAATATCTGACTTATCAACAAATTCATTTAAATCCACTACAAACTAGAGAAACTAACAGGCAATACCTGAAGTGACTCAAACTCTAACACCCGAAAAGAATATTTTAACTTGATTTAATGTAATCTCCCCAAAATCTGCTTCAATTTTTTCTCCAAAAACTGATAAACGCTACAGAATTTAGTCACTGGACAATTAGGCTTTTCCAATTCTATTTTAACTAGTAATATTGAGGTGAAAAATTTTGAAATATCGAATCATCACTAAAATATTCAAATCAAAGCTTTATTGTTCAATTCATGCGACATATAAACATGAAATTGCCAGATTTGAATCTATATGTACTATTTTTGAAAACAACTTATGTAATAAACTCAAAATTCGTCCACTAATTAAGAATACAAAAAATCATATGTATGGATTTATTTAAGGCAAGTGAGGTAGTTAAGGATTATTCCGGTCACAGAGCACTTGATGAAGTCAGTATAACAGTTAAAGACCAAAGTGTATTCGGCTTGCTTGGACCTAACGGCGCTGGTAAAACCACCCTCATCAGAATTATTAACCAAATAACGGCACCGGATAAAGGTGAATTACTTTTTGATGGACGAAAGTTCAAATCCAGCGATATTCACCAGATTGGATATCTCCCGGAAGAACGTGGTCTTTACAAAAAAATGAAAGTTGGAGAACAGGCACTTTATCTTGCCCAACTGAAAGGCATGACTAGAAAAGATGCACTGAGAAACCTAAAATACTGGTTTGAAAAGTTTGAAATTCAGCCTTGGTGGAACAAAAAAGTTGAAGAACTCTCAAAAGGAATGCAACAGAAAGTTCAGTTCATTACTACGGTAGTTCATAATCCCAGATTACTAATTTTTGATGAGCCGTTTAGTGGGTTCGATCCAATTAATACGAATTTGCTTAAAAACGAGATTCTTGAACTCAAAGCTAAAGGTGCAACCATCATTTTTTCAACCCACAATATGTCTTCTGTTGAAGAAGTTTGTGACCATATCGCTTTGATAAATCAGTCAAAGAAAATTTTGGATGGCAATATTAACGACATAAAAGAACAATATAAAAGCAATGTATTTGAGGTTGAAACTCCAACTAAAACTGATATTCCAGCTTTATTTTCATCTAATGGTTTTTCCTTGCTTCAACACGAAACACAAGGAAATATTCAACTAGTTAAGTTCCAAAAAACAAGCGATGAAAGCAATAACGAACTGCTAAAAAAACTGATGCAACAAATTGAGGTTCGATCATTTCGAGAACTTATTCCGAGTATGAATGAGGTTTTTATTAAAGTCGTTGAACAAGCCAACAAAAATAATTAAGTCATGAGTAAATCATTATTAATATTAAAGCGAGAATACCTTACTCGCGTCAAAAAGAAATCATTCATCATTTTAACCTTACTGGTTCCTTTTCTTTTTGCGGCCATGACCATTTTGCCTACCTACCTGGCAATGATGGATGATGAACAGGAACGTGTAATTGGCGTGTACGATGCAACCGGAATATTCCTTGGAAGATTGGAAAATGCAGAATATACAAAGTTCCATTTTATGCCGGAGGAGGAATATCAAAAAAATAAAGATGATCTTAAATCAAGTTCATTTTACGCACTATTATATATCCCACCAAATCTACTTTCATCAAATCGGGTTCAATTGATCTCCGACATGCAAGTAACCATTGATATTAAGAACATGGTTGAGAATAAATTGGAATGGATACTCGAAACAGATAAAAAAGAGAAAGTCATTGAAGCATCGGGCATTCCGGATTTGGAAGAAAAACTTGCAGCCACAAAAACCAATCTCAACCTGGAAACGATTAAAATCGGTGAAAAAGGGGAATCAGTTAAGAGTTCTACTGAAATTGCCATGGTGATGGGATATATTGGCGGATTCATTATCTACATGTTTGTATTCATATATGGGGCTATGGTGATGAGAGGTGTTATGGAAGAAAAAACCAGCCGTATTGTGGAGGTTATTATTTCCTCAGTCAGGCCCTTTCAACTACTATTTGGTAAAATCATCGGTATTGGGTTGGTTGGACTCACCCAACTGGTATTTTGGATTGTATTGGGAACAGCAATTGTAACAGGTATCCAAACAGTGGTGGGTGGTAACCATGCAGAAGCAATCAGCCAATCCCAAAGTTTAATGCAGTCTGGAGCAATGGAGCAAGTACAGGCAAACGCAGTAAAGGAAAATGTTACCCTTGAGGTTATTGAAATGATTGGGAATTTAAACCTGCCATTAATATTATTTTCTTTCTTGTTTTACTTTATCGGAGGCTTTATGATGTACGCTTCAATATTTGGAGCGGTGGGTTCGGCTGTAAATCATGATGAAGATGCCCAGCAATTAATGATGCCAGTTATGCTACCCTTGATTTTTTCAATGATCATTTTATTTGCGGTTGTTAAAAACCCGGAAGGTGGCTTGGCATTCTGGACATCAATGATCCCATTGACTTCTCCAATTATCATGATGGTCAGAGTCCCATTTGGCATACCGACCTGGCAGTTATTACTATCAATGAGCATTTTAATTGCTTCAATACTTGGAACAATATGGATGGCTGGAAGAATTTATCGCACTGGAATTTTGATGTATGGCAAGAAAGCGAATTTTAAAGAAATCATTAAATGGTTAAGTTATAGAAACTAATTTCAGACAAAAGAGTGTTATTCTGATTTTTTTTATTTATAATTGTTCCACATAAGTAAAACTCATGAACTATTCCTTCTCATATATGTGTATGTGTAGCTGTTTTAGGACAACACGGGGAAGGTATATGTAAATTGAAATTATTTTATATAATATAAAGCAGAAGCCTTCCCATTTGGAAGGCTTTTTTTATGCTGTAAAATGAACATTTCAAGAGTTTAATTTTTGTGTAAAGGCAACGTTGAAATATTAACCCTTAAAATAAATAAGATGAAATTTAACAACATTTTAGAAACAGTTGGAAATACACCTCTCGTTCGGATAAATAATTTATATCCGGAAGGATACGAGGTGTATGTCAAATTAGAGAAAACAAATCCGGGTGGTAGCATTAAAGACCGTATTGCTCTGTCAATGGTGCAAGACGCAGAAAGTAAGGGAATATTAAAGCCAGGCAGCCTTATTGTTGAGCCAACCTCCGGAAACACTGGAATTGGCTTAGCTTTAGTCGCTGCAGTTAAAGGTTACAAGTTAATTTTGGTAATGCCAGAATCGATGTCAGTTGAGCGTCGTCGAATTTTAACAGCATATGGAGCGGAACTTGAACTTACACCCAAGGAAAAAGGAATGAAGGGCGCCATAGCAAAGGCAGAAGAAATTGCATCTCAACATGAAAATGCATGGATACCTTCTCAGTTTGACAACGAAGCGAACATTAATGCTCACCGCCAAAATACTGCACAGGAAATCTTGAAAGATTTTCCCGAAGGTTTCGACTATTTAATTACTGGTGTTGGAACTGGTGGTCACATTTCCGGGGTAAGTGAAGTTTTGAAACAGCGTTTCCCTGAACTAAAAACTATTGCAGTAGAACCCGAACTCTCCCCTGTTATCAGTGGCGGATCACCTGGACCTCATCCAATTCAAGGAATTGGAGCTGGCTTTATTCCAGAAAACTGTAAAACAGAGTTCTTAGATGGAACAATCCAGGTATCAAAAGACGAAGCTTTTGAATTTGCAAAAAGAGCAGCAAAGGAAGAGGGTCTTTTTGTCGGAATTTCATCTGGAGCTTCTTTGGCGGCAGTTGCTAAAAAGATTAAAGACCTTCCAAAGGGAACAAAAATTTTAACTTTCAGCTACGATACTGGAGAACGTTATTTGTCCATCGAAGGATTATTCTAAAATTTTCAAAGCCATAACAATCAGCCATCTCATTACTAAATGGGGTGGCTTTTTTATGAATTCTGCGTTTGAACTTCGATAGTATACGTTGGTGAAAGTATTAAACTTCCTTTTCCCAGGATTCGAATGAGCACATTCAATATAAACTTTGGAATGTTTAAAATCCTGTTATTTGAGTATCCATATAAAGAATTACTGTGCTCAACATGAAAATGGTTGCTTCGAATTATTTGTTTCAATTTCACTACATCAATTAAATGCTCTTTCCAATTTCCGGTGTAGGGATCGCAAGTATTTGTAGGATGCTTCATTTCGTATTCAATCTCTCCCTGATCCAGGTATATTTGTACAATTTTTAAAATCTCTTCTACCCGCAAACCTCTTGTTCTTTTTGCCAGCATCTCAACGTCCAGAGAAGCCAGCTCAGGAAATTTATTTCCGATAATTAATTTTCTTTCCTTCAAAAATGAAGTTGCAAGATCACTATCCTTCCAGCCTGCGTCTTCGTATAAATCATCGAATTCAGCACGTCGATGCATCGCTTTTATTCTTCTTGAAATTATTGGGTTGTATGGATTTGCGCTCGTCATAAACACCAGTGAAAAATTCCCCTTAACTGATCCAATTAGTTGAAACCATTTCTCCAGATCATAAATATGTTCTAACACATCAAATGAACAAATCAAATCTGGCTGAATTTTATTAATTGATATCTTATTGACAAATTCTTCAATATCTCCCTCGATGAAAAAATTCACATCACAACCTAGTGCTTTGGTAATTACCCTTGAATCTTTTACCGACACGGGATAAATATCGCTATAGATAACCGATCGAAATCCAAGTTCACTTGCCAAACAAGACAATATTCCACATCCACCTCCATAGTCAATAAAAGTACTTTCAGCGATCGGCTTTTCAAGTTTTCTCAAAGCTTTTTGAAGCAATTGAGAATAAGCAGTCATATAAAAATCAAAGTCTTGGATGTACTTATTTAGATAATTTCGGTTATAATCCGAAATCTCCAACAAGTTTGGATCAACTTTCAACAACTTAGTTTTTAAACGACTAATGGCAGAAGTGATTTCTTTTGACATCTTTACATTCAAATTGAATTGGCACATTAAGTTCAGTAGTTTCAAAAGTACATAATTTTATCCCATGCATAGCTCGTACATATCCCTATCTTTGTTTTCTTAATTAAATGAAATTGATGAGACTTGCAGTTATTGATCTTGGCACAAACACATGCAATTTACTAATTGCAGAAATATACAATGACAACTATAACATTGTTTACCAAGGCAAAGTAGGTGTGAAAATTGGTAAAGCTGGCATCCATAAAAAGTTACTGACTGATGAAGCTTTTGAAAGGGCTTATGGTGCTCTCAAAATTCATAAAGAAACCATCGAAAACTATAAAATTGATGAAGTAATAGCAATTGCGACTTCCGCTGTTCGGGATGCTGACAATAAAGAGGAATTCATTAATTATCTGCAAAAAGAGACCGGTATTCAGCTCCAGGTAATTTCAGGCAATAGAGAAGCCCAGCTCATTTTCAAAGGTGTTCAACTAGCTATTGGACCGATAAAAAATGGCAGTTTAATTCTTGATATTGGAGGAGGCAGTAACGAATTTATTCTACCTAATGAAAGTGATATTTTATGGAAGGAAAGTTTTCCACTTGGGATGTCGCGGGTTATTGAAGAATTTCACATTTCTGATCCTATTTCGGCATCTGAAATTAAGGCTCTTGAAGATTATTTCACCGCTGGATTAGCGATTTTATGGAAAACATTAGAAGATAAAAAGATTGATCAACTCATTGGATGCTCTGGTGCATTTGATACCATTGTTGATCTAATTGATCAAACTCCACCTGGAACGAAATCACGCATAAGTCAGAAAGTTTCTATCAATGAATTTCATGCTCTCAGTACCCAAATCATTCATTCAACACAAACCGAAAGGGAAAAAATGATTGGAATGGAACCACTTCGGGTAGAAATGATTGTTCCTGCATTTATTCTCATTAAACTTATTGTCGACAAACTTAGGATTGAGAATATTCTGCAAACTGACTATGCACTTCGTGAAGGGGTTTTATACGAATATATTAATCGCTAATTTTGGTGAACTCAAAAAATAAAAAACACGATATGTCAAAAATATTAGTGATAGACGACGAAAGAAGTATTCGAAATACCCTAAAAGATATTCTGGAATACGAAAAATATGAAGTCGACCTTGCAGAAGATGGAAATAAAGGGATTGAAATGATTCGCAAAAATGAATACGATATTATTCTTTGCGACATTAAAATGCCGGGCATTGATGGAATAGAAGCTTTGGAAAAAATACAGATTTTATCGCCTGACTCGCCAGTTGTAATGATTTCGGGACATGGAAATATTGATACTGCTGTGGAATCAATCAAAAAAGGCGCCTACGATTTCATTGAAAAACCACTTGACTTAAACCGACTTCTAATAACCATTCGGAATGCAATGGACAAATCAAACCTGATTACAGAGACTAAGGTTTTGAAGAAAAAAGTCAGTAAGAAATATGAAATCGTTGGAGATTCACCTGCTATTAGTAAAGTGATTAGCATGGCAGATAAAGTTGCCCCAACCGATGCCCGTGTATTGATTACTGGTGCAAACGGTACGGGGAAAGAGCTAGTTGCCCGAAGATTACACGAACAAAGCAATCGTTCGTCTGGCCCATTCATTGAAGTAAATTGCGCAGCGATCCCATCAGAATTAATTGAAAGTGAACTTTTTGGACATGAAAAAGGCGCATTCACATCAGCAGTAAAACAGCGTAAGGGAAAGTTTGAACAGGCTACTGGTGGCACACTTTTTCTCGATGAAATTGGAGACATGAGCCTTTCTGCTCAGGCTAAAGTTTTACGCGCATTGCAAGAAAATATTATAACCCGTGTTGGTGGAGACAAAGCTATAAAAGTTGATGTTCGAGTGGTAGCTGCTACAAATAAAAATCTTCGAACTGAAATTGAAGAAGGACACTTCCGGGAAGATTTATACCACCGCCTTAGTGTCATTCTGATTGAAGTTCCATCTTTGAATGAACGTCCTGATGACATTCCGTCCCTAGCCTCCCATTTTATGAGCCAGATTTGTGCTGAATATGGAATGCCTGAAAAAAGCATCACCGAAGAAGCTATTGAGCAACTTCAGAAAATGAGATGGACTGGTAATATTCGTGAATTCAGAAATGTAATTGAACGTTTGATCATTCTATGCGACAAGAGTATCACCAGTGATGATGTGGTAAACTTTGCCAGGCCATTAAAATAGTTTTTTGATTATTCTGACAACTGTTACACAACTGTTTTTCAGCACTTGGGAAATACCGTGGCAATTAACGATTTTTTAAAACAACTTTTCTCGTTCATTGTTATAATGTGCGAAAGATTACTTATCTGATGTAAAGACATAGTAAAAACAAACCTCTGAATACGGAAAGTCTTTTGTTGTTGTCATGGCGTATTTCACACATTAATCCAGGGTTTATTGTTTTCCTGGATGACAGACCGTTCTTCAGAGGTTTTTTTCCTCAACACTCCATTTCCGCCCAAACTATAAATTGTATCGATTAAAGTTTTATTTTTGGTAATTAATTCTGTATAAATTTAAATATCACACCTATTGTAATTCAATATTTAAAGCCAAAATTGATGCAACAGCTTCCAAATAGGATAAGAAATTGGATTCCATACATCATTCCAATTCTTTTATCAATATTTCAGCTAACACAGTCATATCTTGATAGTCCTGCCTATTATACGCGAATTGATGCAGAATTTGTTTGTTTATTAAATGGCCTAAACATTGCACTATTAAACTTTGACAATATTGGATATTTTGTTCATCCTGGAACTCCTTTCATTATAATAACAGGAGTATTCATCCGTATTATTCACGTTTTTATTGGGAAGGATCAGTTATTTACTGATTTGATAAGTCATACTGAAACCTACCTCCGCCTTTCATCTTCATTGTTAATGATATTGACTTTTACAATATTAGTATGGGGAGGTAAAAAAGTTTATAGGAAAGGTGAAAATTTACTTGGACTAATCATTATTCAAAGTTCATTTCTATTATCGGAAATATGTCTGCACCTGCCTACTCGCTATACTGCTGATCGATTACTCCCAATACTAGTTTTCATTTTTGCTATATATACAATCGAATATCTTAGGGAAAATATTCGTGAAAATAAGTATGCTCTTTTATGCGGATTATTTTTAGGAATCGGTCTTGCTACAAAATTAAACTTCCTGCCCATAATTGTAATTCCCTTTTTTCTCATTAGAAAGATTAAACCAATAATCGTATTTGTAGGCAGCTTACTACTTTCTACTTTTATTTCATTATTGCCAGTAATCTCAAAACTTAAATATTTCAAGAATTTCATTTTAGCAATATATAGCCATGAAGGCATGTATGGACAGGGCAAAAGTCAAATTATTAATATTGAAATGCTAAAGGAGAATATTAATACTATCGTTAGATACAATTCAACTTTTACAATTCTTTTATTAGCGAGTCTTGTACTAATCTTATTCTTCTTATTCAAACCAGATTTGCGTAAAAAGAATCAAAATCAGTACTATTTATTTATCGCATTTATTTTTAGTTCAATAATCCAGATCTTAATGGTTTCAAAACATTTTAAGGATTATTATTTAGCTCCAATTTTAGCAATATTGGGTTTGATACTTTTCCAAATAAGTGATATACTTTTCCACAACTTGAAAATAAAAAAGAGCATACTTTCAATTGTATTGGTGTTAACTTTGATTGTTTTGATCACCCCTAGCTTTAAACTTCTGCGACATGCAGATAGAACGATCAAGCGTATTGAAGAACGGAAGCTAAGTGCTAAATTTTTATTGGACAACAGAAAACCTACAGATTGGCTATTTACAGAAGCATCCTGGAAATCAGATCCAACCATCGAAAATGGATTGCTTTGGGGCATAAGCTATGTTGCTAGGAGAAATGATTATATCGATTATTTTAAAGAAGTTTATCCCCGTGTTATTACTTTTGAAGGTCCCGATAACAAAATCTCACAGTTTAGATGTGGAGATGCAGATGAACAAGAAATTTTAAAAAGTGGTGATGACATCTTGTTAGTCTCTATTCCTGGAGATCAAACACCACAAATGATTGAGAAATTAAATTCAATAGCGAGTCTATATAACTCAGTGCTTCAATACGATACAATTTTTGTGAATAAGCAAAACAATGACATTATAATAAGAGCCTCACATTTGTTTGAAAAAAATTAATTTTGGTAAAATTATCAATTGATCTAGTAAGTATTAAGAACCACTAATACACTATCTACATAAATGTTATTCAGTAGCCTAACTTTTATATTTGTATTCCTTCCAATAGTATTAATCTTTTATTACACTTTTCCCGGAAAGTGGAAAAATATACTACTAATGTCGGCAAGTATTGTCTTCTACGCATGGGGGGGAGTATCGTTAACGTCTATTCTGATAGTGTCAATTATTGGCAACTGCTTATTTGGACTATTGATAAACCGAGCAAAGCACATTTCAAAACTATATTTACTCATAGGCATAAGTTTTAACTTACTCTTGCTTGGGACATTTAAATATGGAGGTTTCATTATTGAAAATCTAAATATAATTACCTCTAGAATCAACCTAAAACCAATTGATAATCCAGGCATTATACTTCCACTCGGGATCTCTTTCTTTACTTTTCAGGCATTATCCTATTTAATTGATGTCTATAGAAATGAAACTCCTGTTCAAAAGAACTTATTCCATTTAGCATTATTTATATCATTTTTCCCTCAATTAATTGCAGGTCCGATTGTCCGATACAATTATATTGCGAAACAACTCACAAATCGAAAAGAAACTATTGACAATTTCTCAAGAGGAATTGAGCGTTTTGTATTAGGGCTTGTTAAAAAAGTAGTTATTGCCAATCAATTTGCAATTGTTGCCAATGAAGTATTTAATCTTTCTCCTGATATTCTGCCTCAACAAATGGCATGGGCTGGATTAATCTGTTATTCATTTCAAATATATTTTGACTTTGCTGGTTATAGTGACATGGCTATTGGATTGGGCAGGATGTTTGGTTTTCAGCTACCTGAAAATTTTGATTACCCATATATCACAGGATCAATTAGACAATTCTGGAACCATTGGCACATCACTCTCGGAGCTTGGCTTAAAAATTATTTATACTTCCCACTTGGAGGAAATAAGAAAGGGACACAAAGAACTTACTTGAATCTTTTACTTGTTTTTATCATTTGCGGGTTTTGGCATGGCGCAAGCTGGAACTTTTTTGTTTGGGGTTTAGTTCATGGGAGCTTTATGATATTTGAAAGAATTTGGTTTGAGGAAAAAATATTAAAAAAAATTGGGAAAATCATTCCTGTTTTTTATACTTTTTCAGTTGCCACATTAGCTTGGGTTTTCTTTGAAACAAAAGATTTAGAGCACTCAATAGCGTTTTTTAAAGTTCTCTTCATTGGCAATCAAGAATTTTCCGGTGGTAATTATTTAGTAAGAATGTTCAGCCCTGAATTTTTTGTAATTGCTACTCCTGCAGTGGCTGGCTCATTTGGATTCTTCAAGAAAATTCAACGCGTCGCGGAAGATAATTTGCCTGAATTAAAACACTCCCTCGTAGTGAATTCATTAAAGACTGCATTTATTTTATGTGCTTTAGTCATTATTACTATATTATTGATTTCTGACACCTATAATCCATTTATTTATTTCAGATTTTAATTGAATGATAAAAAGACATCAATACATATTAGTCGTTAGCTTTTCGATTTTCTTAATAATACCTCATCTTTTTGAACAGTTGGATATATTTCAAGGTAACATTAATAGTGAAAACCGAAAAACTGCAGAAAAACCAGAATTTGATTTAGCCCACTTAGACAATTATCCAAAACAATATGATTCCTATTTTAACGACCATTTTGGATTAAGACCCCTCGGACTCGAAGCTTATAATAATTTTAGCTATTTCTTTTTGAAAAAATCTCCTGCTCCCAAGAAAGCTATTCTTGGAAAAGACGGATGGCTTTTTCAAGGCAAAGATATGGAACACTACAGAGGATCAGTCAGACTCACTGAAAGTGAACTAAAAAAGCTGGAATTAGAATTTATAAAACGAGATAATTACTTAAAACAACAAAACTGTAAATTCATATTCATTATCGTTCCTACAAAAAAAGAAATCTATCCAGAATATCTGCCTGACGAATATTTTCGTTATTCACAGTATACAATGACTGATCAACTCTTGAAAATGCTTAAAACAAAAACGAATGTAGATGTCATTGACTTACGCCCTATCATAAAGAACGCAAAAAAAAGCCATCCAATATTATACCACAAAATGGATAATCATTGGAATGACATAGCAAGTTTGTATGCCTATAAAGCAATTATAAATCACTTAAACATTATTGGCATTGACGCTGGCACTCCTCATTCTTATTCTGATTTTAAGATAGATACAACTACTTACTATGGAGGCAGCATTGCAAAAATGCTTGGAGTACAGGATATAATGATCGATTATCGTTTAAAACTAATACCAAACTTTGAGAATACAACAGTTAGATTACCTCAGAAATATCAAAGCCCTGAACGATTCCCTTATCCTGGATCCTATGAAAGGAGGCATGAGAATCCAAATGATTCTGCTCCACGATTAATGATGATTAATGATTCTTTTGGAGAATATTTATACCCGCTGTTATCAGAACATTTTTCATATAGTATATTTTTATTTGACGGTTGGGAGTTTAAATTGCATGCGAAAAAGGTAATAGATGAAAAGCCCGATATTTTTTTGATGGCCACTTTCGAAGGCTTTATTCCGAATATCTTAAATAACATATACCGAGATGAGAATAATATTCCAGAATAGTTTTGAATGTAACTGAAAATAAAGCTCATGAAAAAGAATAGCTTCTCGATACTACTACTTGCTATTGTTACTGGTATTTTACTTTTTATTCTATTTAAACCGGTTTTACAATCTCCCAATGGAATTCTATATGGAAAAACCATTGATCCGATAAAAAGCTATTACAACTTCGGTTATTATCTAAAATACGATTCGGGTATAAAACACAACGGAATAAACTATCCGTATGGAGATCATTTGCAATATATAAATTCACATCCTTTCTTTTTAAGCATTTTAAAGTTTGTTGATAGCCAAATATATCCTATCGCAAATTATGGTGTTGCAATTTTAAATCTTTGCATGATTCTTTCTTTTCTTATTGGCATTCCGTTTTTATTTTTAATCCTAAGAAGATTTAAGCTTCCTGCCTGGTATGCATTTTTAATTGCCTTAATACTTGGTTTTCTAAACCCCCAATTCGATAGAATTCATGGTCACTTCGAGATGGTTTATTGGTTCTTCATTCCTGTATTTTGGTATCTATTGATTCGTTATCGTGAAAACAAACGACAGTATTTATGGGCAGGATTACTGGCTATTTCCGGCATAATTGGAGGATTCATAAGTGCATATTTCGCAGCGTTATATTGTATTCTCATTTTGGGGGTATTACTTGCAGATCTTTTTCTGCACCGAAAAGAACTACGAAAAATTGCAAAGCCAGGCATCCAACTTTTCATACTTGCAATTATCCCAATAATAGCGGTTAAAGGACTGGTTGGTTTAACGGACTGGATTGATGACCGACCAACAAATCCATATGGTTTCTATGTTTATCATTCGAACATCTTTAGTATATTTTTACCATCAAACTTTCCGTTTAAAGCATTCATTACAAAAATCATTGACATTAATTATCAATGGGAAGGACGAACTTTTGTTGGTCTCCCAGCCACAATTATCGCTATTATTTTTCTTCTGAAAGCTCCTATTAGTTGGATAAGGAAACAAAAACCTGATTGGTCATTCTTCAATCAACAAAACCAGTTTCAACCATACTTAATTGCGGGAATATTGGTGCTTCTCTTTTCAATGTGTTTCCCATTTAAGTGGGGATTTGGTTTTCTCTTAGACATTATAACCCCAATAAAGCAGTTTAGGGCACTCGGTCGATTTTCCTGGATATTCTATTACATTTTCACAGTTTATACAGCATTAATTATCTATCAATACTTCTCAAAGTTGAAACCTAAGTTCAGAGGAATTCCTGCATACCTATTATTGCTTGTTGTATTTTTATCGTGGGGATTTAGCGCAAAATACAATATTGATCGTGCCACCCGAAACGTATTCAATGTGAATGATAAATTAAGTTCAGATGATGCTGAATTTCTGAATAGATTTGAAACTGCAAAAATTGATCCCGCGCAATTTCAAGCAATATTTGCTTTGCCATTTGCGAGTACCTGCGGTGACAAATTGTTATTTGAAAATGGCACAACCGCTTTAGTGGAAGCAATGAAATGCTCTTATCATACGGGTTTACCACTCGTCCAAAGTTTTTCACCCAGACTTTCATTTTCACAAGCACTTAGCAGTATTCAAATGCTTGCAGATTCTGCCATTCAAAAAACACGTTTGGACGATATGAATGACAGACCCTTACTTTTAATTACCAGCAAAAGTAAACTGACAGAGCAGGAAAAATGGATGGCCTCAAATGCGATCCCTTTTTGGGAAGATGAGTATATCACGATGTCTAAACTTCCCATCGAATTTCTCAAAGAAAGTCATCAAAATTGGATGGAGACTGCGATGAAAACAATACCGGAGCTACTCTGTGAAAACTCTATTTGTAGTGACACCTCTTCAACTTTAATTTATTACAATGGCTTTGAGAATAATGTATCAAAATATAGTTTTAGCGGAGATGGTGCCATTTACCAGAGGCGAGGCGAGGTTGAAATATTTAATGACCAATTACCTGTTGATACAGGGATGGTTGATCTTTCATTTTGGCTCTACTTCGACACACGAATGTACGATATGCCTCAACCTATTTTAACAACTTACAATTCGGAAAATCAAATCATTCAAACTGAAAAATTAAACAACAGACAAGTTCATGACATCTTTCGAAATTGGGTGCGGATTTCAACAAAAATCAGAGCAACCTCATCTTGTAAATACCAAGTGAAAATAAAAGGTAAGTATATAACAGTTGATGATCTATTAATCAAACCTGCAGATTCAAATGTTTTTATTGAGACCGAAGGAAAGTTTAACCTATTCAACAATTCCCCAATTTCAAGATGAGATCATTGCTATCGTTTGTGTCTGTAAAACCTGACTTGAGTATTTTTCATTTCTGCACCTTCACTGCCAGCAACCAAAATCAGCCGTAATTTGCAGTTTTCAATATCTTCAATTCCAGGTATCCAGTAATTATATAATCCTTGCTGTTCCCTACCAAAATAATCTCTAGCAAATTGAATAATGTGAGGTCTGTGAAACAGCTTATTTTTTCCTAACTTATCATCAACAGAAATAGCAATCCTTGAGGAATCATTTTCAAAAAACTGATTTGTAAATCTTAGTTGTATTACATCTACTTTGCCGTACTTAACAAATTCATCACCTTCCATTTCCCAAAATACCTTTTGTTTATATGCATTAAGTTGTGTTTCACGAGGCTTTTCAAATCCAATACAATAAAAATCATTCTCGCTAAACGGCTTTTGATAAAAAATGCCTTTATAACGCTCATCCGTTTTTAAAAATATTTTCCAATAATTCTTTTTATTCATTTCAGATGCATGGAGGATATATTGTCTGTACTGGTAGGTTTGTACCAGGTTTAACGGTATTGTCAATAAAGCAATGAGCACAAATATTACTTTCATATAATATTTTGCCCAATCAATTAGTACTGAAAGAAGTATGAAAAAAATCGGGTAGTATTCAATATAAGCACGCAGGCCATAACTCCCACCATAATACCAGTAACACCAAGATGATAAAACATAAGTCAACAGAAGGAAATAGCCTGTCCACGAAAATGCTTCAAAATACCTTTTCCTATTAATTAGAAATGATAAGCCTATTGCACTAACCAACAGTATCGGAGTATAAATAAATAGACCTTTCCGATAGCTAAACAAAATATTTATCATTTCCGGATGAAACCAATTAAAACCATATCCTTGGTATGAATAAAGAACCAGTTTTCCAGTTTGTAAATACCAGGCAAGAAGTTGTATCGAAACTACAGAAGTACATAAAGTTATGCTTTTTTTTAGAAGTTTTGAATCCTTAAAAATACGTATAAAAGATTCTTTGAAATTGCTCCACGAACCAGAAATAAATGGAAGGAAAAAAATAATCATCCCATTTATTTGCCTCAAAAGAATTATTAAACCCAGAAATAAGCAGGCGAGCAAAAAGGCTTTTCGACTATTTGATTTAAAGTAAACCTTTGAAAAATAAAGGAATGCTGCAATTGCAAAAAGAGAATAAACATGGCTAAATGCTGCATTTGAAACACCATATTGAGTAACAGATGTTCCAAATAAAAGTAAAACTTGTGAAAGCAAAATAGCAAACCATTTAATATCAAACAAAAGCAGCAATCTTCTTAGGAAAACTAAACTTAGAAAAAGGTAGAAAACAGCAGCAAAATATATTGATCGGTGAAATCTTTTTTGATAACCATCTTCATAGTCTCCTTGCATATCTGTAGACAACCAAGCATATAAAAAAAATGGACTTTGCAGCAAAGCTGTGCCACATGCATATCGATTTACATAATGACCAGCTTGTTCTCCATAAAATCCATAATGACTTGTTCTATCGTTAAACTTTTGATTCTCCTCATCAGTATTATGAATTCGAACAAAATCATGATAAATAAAGATTGAAGGCAAGTATTCATAGTAACCCACACCGTCGCCAGTAATCGTTTTATCAACAAAATTAGTCCCAACGAAGAAGAATATCAGAATAATGATAATCTCTGCAAATAAGTACTTAATAGGGCGATTTGAGTTGCTCATTTCTTATTTCAAAATTGAACAAGTCGTAAAAAGTGGCTCCATTCCCAATCGGTATTCCACCATAGCCAATGTGAGTATCTATATGAAAAAAGTAGATTATAAATAACAAACACTGTAAGGAAAAGTACTAAACTATACTTTTGCCATGAAAGTTTACTGATGAAAATACGTTGAACAAAGTATGCAAGTGGGATTGACAATAGTGGAAAAATTTCAATTAAAGCTCTATATCCTGCGGCTCCACTAAATGTTGGTTTAAACCAGCTTGCATCCAGATAAACCAGAATAATCATAATTAACAAAATCCCGACTGCGCTCAATTCTCGTTTATAGGCAAGAAAAAATAAGCTCAATGTCGCCATCAACATTATTGGCGTATAAATAAATAAGCCATTTCTTGCACCAACTAATACGGTCGAAATATGAGGTGATGTGACATTATCGAATCCAAAGTGTTGATATGAATAGACTATATAATCTCCAGTTACATATTTCCAATAAAGCATTTGTGGTATAAAAACCATCAACGACAAAACAGCCATCAATACTATTAAATACCAATATTTTACCAACACTCTAAAGCGTTCAACTAATTGTTTCCACGAACCGATATTATACAGAATAAAATACAAACCTACAACAATATTAGTTGGTCGAATTAACACGGATAGCGCAAAAGGTATAATAACTCCTACTGAGTGCTTAATGGCAGGTTTGCTGTAAAACAAAGGAACAAAGTATATAAAGATTGAGATTAAACTGAATGAATATGCATGAGACATCCCTGGAGACATGATCGTATAGTAGAACAAATTGGTGGCATAAAAAATCAAGGTAGTGGTTAAAAAAGCATACTGTTTATTAACTATTCGTCGTAACGATTTATAGAGAAAGAATAAACCGAGCATTACGTAAAAAAGAGTCGCAAAAAATACCGACATGTAATAGACAGGTGTGTATCCTGTAGTTTCCAAATCGAGATACCAACTAGCCAAATGAGCTATTAAAAAAAATGGCAGTTGCATAATTGCTACTCCGCAAGTAAATACATTTAAACGATTGCCATTTTCATACTCAATCGACCATCGCATATTCTTTATCGATTCTTTGTCCTTCAAAAATACATAGGGTAAATACTGATAATACCCTTCCATATCAGAACTCAGAATATAATTTTGAGCCTTTTTATTTTCAATAATTTTATATGAAACATTTGCGATAAATCCTGAAATATAAAATAGGAGAGCAACCTTTATAGTTAGACTAAAAAATATATTTCTCTTAAATGAATTCACAATGTTTTGTATTAGAGTGAACAATTCTAATTCTTCCTACCCACAACAATAACAGAAAGTCCAACGAATCTTTTTGTGAAAAAATCAATAATCTTTATTAAAGGAACAAAAAAATTATAAAGTTTCATTTGACCTTCCGGAACAACTTTTTTTCTCAGCACATGGCCGCTTACCCACCAACCAAGTGTACCAATGAAATTAAAATATTGACTGTGTAATACTTCAAATTTATTTCTTTTAAACAGTTCTTTCAAACTGTCCTTTTTATATCTTCGATAATGCCCCAAGGCTCGATCAAATGAATTAAAAAGGAATTGGAAGGCTGGAACCAAGATGATTAGTTTCCCTCCGGCCTTCAGGAGTTTTTTACAATTACTAATTGCGAGTAAATCGTCTTCCAGATGTTCCATTACATTGAGTGCAAAAACGACATCAAAACTCTCAAAATAAGACTGATACTTTGTGTCAAACTCCGGATCAACAATATCCATGGAAATCACCTCATTTAAACATGCATGATTCCCAAGATTCTCTTTCACTATATCGCAGTAGTCGTCCCGCAACTCAGTAACTGTCAATTTTTTATCATCTAATAAAAAACATTGAGAGATATTTCCAATTCCACCTCCAACTTCAAGGGTTTCTCCCTCACAAAATGGAGTTATCGTTTCATACATCCACCGATTAAATTTATCGGCAGAAGCAATGTTTGACAAAGTTGAGTGACCAACACTATCGGTAAAACCTTTAGTTGAACTTATTTTTTCGCCCATAAATTATATTTGAACACCACCCAAAAGGCGCGCATGCCATCTTTCCAATTTATCTTTTTCCCTTCTTCGTAAGTTCTGCCATAATAAGAAATGCCAACTTCGTAGATTCTTACATTCGGAATTCTTGATATTTTGGCAGTAACTTCAGGTTCAAAACCAAAACGATTTTCTTTTAAGTTTATGCCTTTAATCATATCCGCCCGAAAAAGCTTATAACAAGTTTCCATGTCTGTCAAATTTAAATTGGTAAACATGTTGGAAAAGCTTGTTAACAATTTATTGCCTATCGAATGCCAATAAAACAAAATTCGATGGGGATTTCCTCCCATAAACCTGGAACCATAAACCACATCTGCAAAACCCTCTGCAACAGGCTTTAATAAGTGATTATACTCCCTGGGGTCATACTCAAGATCAGCATCCTGAATAATCAAATAATCTCCTTTTGCTTCCTTAATACCCCGATGCAAAGCAGCTCCTTTTCCCATGTTTTTCGGTTGATGATAAAATTGAATATCAACCGATTTGTTTTCTTGAATATATTTTTCAATTACATACGAACTTCCATCTGTTGAGCAATCATTCACAATGATCATCTCTTTTTGAAAACCATACATTAATTCAACTTCAACCACCTTGTCTAATAGTTGAGTGATTGTTCTTTCCTCATTGTAAACAGGAATAATAACTGAAAGGACCTTTTTCATGCTATTTATAGAGTGTATTTAACGAAAACAAATCTACTAAAAAATAATTCAGATGTATAAACATCTGCCATAACGAAATAAAATCAATCTTATTTTGATTCTTAAGCCGATCATTTATCTTTGAAGAAAAACAACTAAATGGCTAAATCACTAATGAATTCTCAGACTAAGTTCGGTACCATGCCGGTTTTTCTGACAGCCTTGTCCACTATTCTAGGTGCAATTCTTTTCCTTCGTTTTGGATGGGCAGTTGGTCAGGTTGGTTTTTTTGGTGTACTGGGCATCATTATTTTAGGACATATAGTAACCATCCCAACGGCTTTTGCAGTTGCTGAAATTGCCACCAATCAACGAGTTCAGGGAGGTGGTGCATATTACATTATTTCCCGGTCTTTTGGATTGAACATCGGCGGAGCGATTGGCATTGCACTATTTCTCTCTCAAGCTATTTCTGTTGCTTTCTACATAATTGCTTTTGGGGAAGCTTTTGAACCGCTTATTAATTACCTGAATGATCACTATCAACTTGGCATTCATGATCGCAGGTGGATCTCCATTCCAACCATGGCGATTCTGTCTGTCATCATCCTTATTAAGGGAGCAAATATGGGGATGAAGGCTTTGTATGTAGTCGTTGTTATTCTGCTGGTATCATTGGTATTCTTCTTTTTAGGAAACTCCCCTATTAAGCCAGAGGTTGTTCACTTTCATTCCCACGTCGAAAATAATTTAGGATTCTTTTTTGTTTTTACAATAATCTTTCCTGCCTTTACTGGTTTAGCCGCAGGTCTAGGTCTTTCAGGCGATTTAAAAGATCCTAAAAAATCCATTCCGCAGGGAACACTTTGGGCGACCATTGCAGGCATGTTGGTCTATATTGCAGCTGCTTATAAATTCTCGGTTTCTGCGAGTCCTGAAGATTTGGTTGCTGATCAGTTAATCATGCAACGCATCGCCTTGTGGGGGCCAATAATCCCTGTAGGATTAGCTGCGGCTTCTCTAAGTTCTGCTTTGGGTTCAATAATGGTAGCACCTCGTACATTACAGGCTATTGGTTATGACGACATCTTTCCACAAAAAAAAATAAACCTGTGGGTTGCGAAAGGGAAAAAAGCAGACAATGAGCCAACGAATGGCTCTTTGATCACCATTATAATAGCCTTTTTCTTTGTTTTCATTGGTGATATCAACTTTGTCGCTCAAATTATATCCATGTTTTTCATGGTTACCTACGGAGCAATTTGCATGGTTTCAGTATTGGAACACTTTGCAGCCGACCCTGCTTATCGACCAACGTTCCGATCTAAATGGTATATCTCAATGCTGGGTGCAATTTTCTCAGTTTGGATCATGTTTAAAATGAATGCTCCGTACGCAGGGCTATCCATTGTAATAATGTCAATGATCTATTGGGTAATTACGCATTATCGAAAAGAGAAACGCGGACTTAATAAACTATTTAAAGGAGTGGTTTTCCAAATGAGCAGGCAGTTGCAAATTTTTGCACAACGTGCAGACAAGGAAGACCGTGAAATTAGCTGGCGCCCATTCGGTGTTTGTATTTCTCATGACACGTTTAAACGAAGAAGTGCCTTTGACGTGATGCGCTGGATATCTTACAAATACGGTTTTGGAACTTATATCCATTTTATAAAAGGCTACTTGAACGAGGATACCACACAAGCATCAAAAGATTCACTTAAACGCCTTATTAATTTATCTCATGGAAGTAAAAACCGGGTTTATCTTGACACCATAATTTCACCGTCCTACACATCAGCAATTGCACAGGTTGTCCAACTTTCTGGAATTTCAGGAAAAGGCAATAACCTCATTCTTTTTGAATTTTCAAGAACGGAACCCGAAACATTAAAAGAAATTCTTCCTAATTATAAAATGATGGAGTCTGCCGGATTTGATGTTTGTATTCTTGACACTTCGTATAAAAGTTTCGGATACAAACGTGAAATGCACATATGGATTCGACCAGATGATTTTGAAAATGCTAATCTCATGATTCTTCTGGGATATATTATTTTGGGGCATCCAGACTGGAAAAAAGGGATCATTAAAATATTTGCGCTGTTCCCGGAACAACACGTGGAAGATAAACACAAACAGCTAATGGATTTGGTAAAAGACGGACGTTTGCCAATTAGTCCTTCCAATATAGAAATGGTTCCTTATATCCATGGAAAACGGAAAGATGTAATTTCCAGCTATTCTCAAGATGCTGATTTAACATTAATTGGGTTTCGCAACGAGATGTTAAAAGGCAGCCTCGAATTCTTTGAAGGATACCACGACTTGGGCAACATACTATTTGTAAGTGCAAATAAAGCAAAGGATATTGAATAACCTAACTATTAACAAATTGCAATTTAAAGATCGGAACTGGCAGCGATATACACTTTTCAAAATTGAATCGTTTGCAATAGATCTCTAAAATTATCCGTTATCTTTGATACGATAAATAAAAATACGAACCGATGGAGCGTATCGCTATATTCCCCGGATCCTTTGATCCTTTTACTATTGGACATGAAAGTGTTGTTCGCAGAGCCTTGCCAATGTTTGATAAAGTTGTTATCATGATTGGTTACAACTCCAACAAACAATCCTTTTTCAAGCTGAGCAAGCGTCTCAAATGGATCAATCAGGTGTTCGATGATGAACCTAAAGTTACTGTAATGAGCCATGAAGGACTGACAGTTGATTTCTGTAAGAAAGTGAATGCGCATTACATTTTAAGAGGGTTACGTACCTCTGCTGATTTTGAATATGAGCGTGCCATTGCCCAGGTAAATAAAAAAATGCACCCCGAGATTGAGACTGTTTTCCTTTTGACAATGCCGGAACATACGCCAGTAAATTCATCCATTGTTCGAGATATCATTTTACATGGCGGCGATGCAAGCCAATTTTTACCAAAAGGTTTAAATATGGACGAATTCACAAAAGATGAAGATTAAATTCATTACGATATTTCTGACAATTTTATTTAATACCAGCTTTTCAGCTCAGGTGAAAATAAGTGGAAAAGCGCCGGATTATGCAGGCTATGAAATTCTGCTTTACAGTTACGCTGATCCAATCTCCGATGAAAAAATTGAGCTTTGTACATTTCAAATCTCACCAGATGGTACATTTAGCAAGCAAATAGAAATTAAAAACGTCACTCAGGCAATTGCTGATTTTGACTCCTATTCTGCTAACATTTATTTGGTGCCAGGTGAAAATTATGAGATCCTGCTACCTCCTGTAAAAAAGGTAACTGAAAGTCAAAAAAGAAATCCATTCTTTCGTCTGGAAACAATTCATTTAGCTACAAAGGACGCAGATGAGAAAGAATTGAATAGAATGATTCGCCAATTCGAACAAGCATTTCAACAAACAGAAGCTCAGTATTTCAATGAGATTTATGACAGTAAATCAAGTTATATTACTGATACAGTAAAAGGTATTCTAGACAAAGAATTTCCTCCAGGCAAAAATTCTTTTTTTGAAGAGTACCGTTTCTACCGAATGGGTTTTCTGGAGTTTGCTCGTCATCAGGGAAGAAGCGACAACTTCGTCACGAATTACTTTGTAAAACATCAACCCAATTATAAAATTGCACCTTGCAAGGATTTATTCAATCGGTTGTTCTCCGATGAATTTAGTCAACTGGTAAATTCAATTGATGGAAGTGAATTCCGACAAGTAATTGGAACAAATGATCCGGAAGCAATTGCCGGATATTTAATGAATAAGAATGGCTTCAATTTAGAGCTTGCTCAAATGATCATTCTAAAATCTATTAAAGATGCATTTTATCAAGGACAGTTCTCTCAAAAAAGTCTGTTGAGCTTATTGGATAAAATTCAGTCAGGAAAATGGGATTCTGAAAAAAAAGAAATTGCCCTGCGTTTAAAATCGCAACTCACCTATATGCTCCCTGGAACTCCAGCTCCGGCACTTTCGTTCACAGACTTTAATGGTAAAACGCACCAACTTTCAGATTTTTCTGATCAACTGGTTTACCTGCATTTTACCCGAGTAGCAAACCCAATTTGCAGGCAACATCTCGATGAACTAAAAAAACTACCTCCCGCAGTACTTCAAGAAGTTAAGATTTTCAATCTGATATTGCCCGATGAATTACAAAAAAAAGATCCAATAGTTAAGCAGAACTGGCCTGGTGAATTTATGATAGTCAGTGAAAAAGCTGCTGCTAACTGGCAGGTGAAAAGTTTCCCAACTGCATATTTAATCGATGAAAACGGAAAACTCATTTATTCACCAGCGAACACTCCACTAGAGGGTCTTGGTCGACAAATTGGAACTCTTCTTCAAAAAAGACATATCGAAAACTTGAGAAATCAATCCAAATAACTCTGTATTAATTCTGCAAGATTATTATAGGTTAACGCAAACACTTCCCTAAGATCATCTCGCTTAAACCATCTCACTTCTTCAATCCCTTCGCTTGTTTGAGGAACTGGCATCTCATTTTTTGCATAAAGCATCTCAAACCAGCTGGTCTCTTTCAATACTAAATTATTGTCATCCTTAATAAATGGAGTAAAGTATAAATGATAAGTTGAAGGCAGCTTTTTCGAGATTCTCATGCCGGTCAAACCACACTCCTCTTCAACTTCACGAACAGCAGCTTCAATCACCTGTTCCCCCGTCTCAATTTTTCCCTTTGGCAAATCCCATTTGCCGAATCGTTTAATAAACAATATTTCTGAATGCAAATTAGTTACAATACCTCCAGCGGCTGGAATTTGGTTCAGCGAGGCGCGAAATTCCTCCCAGAGCACATCAGGTTTCGAACAAACAACTATCAAGTTATCAACAAGTTTCATAAAACCCTGATTGGGATATCGCAATTCAAATTCACCAAACGACTCAATTTCAATAACTTGAATATTGTTATGTTTAGGTAAAATTTCATTTCTACCACTAAAACTTAGGATATGGTCATTGAAAAAAACTTTGTACATTTGTCGTGAATTCAGAAAAAATATAGAACATTATGCAAGAAATTTATCTAGAAGTAACCAAACGGCTTGTACAAATTAACACAATAAAAATCCAACCATCAAACCCATTTACATGGGCATCAGGATGGAAGGCTCCTATATATTGCGATAATCGTAAAATACTTTCGTACCCGGATGCACGTACATTTGTATGTAAGCAATTCGTGAAACTAATTCGCGAAAAATATCCTCAAGCTGAAGTAATTGCAGGGGTTGCAACAGGTGCCATTGCACACGGCATGTTAGTTGCGCAGGAACTTGGATTGCCATTTATATATGTGCGTTCAAAGCCAAAAGATCATGGATTGGAAAATCTAATTGAGGGAGACTTGAAAGTTGGCCAAAAAGTTGTTGTGATTGAAGATTTGGTTTCTACTGGAGTAAGCAGTTTAAAAGCTTCTGAAGCTATTAGCAATTTTGGTGGAGACGTTCTGGGTATGCTTGCAATTTTCACATATAACTTCCCTGTAGCTAAGGAAAACTTTGAAAAAGCAGGTATTGAGCTAACAACTTTAAGCCGTTATAAAACGTTGCTTGAAGTAGCCTTGGAAAGTGGCGAAATTAAAGAATCACAGATTGAATCTCTTAATCAATGGAGAAAAGACCCAGCCAACTGGGGAAAATAAAATCGATCTTGTTTACAATCTAAATATATCCCCGGTACTCCCGGGGATTTTTATATTTATAAAATTATGAGTGTCAACAAATACATTAGCGAAACAAAATATATCGGCCATAATCAGGAAATTATTTTCAATTACCTTTCAAATTTTGAGAATCTTTCAAGATACATCAATGAAGGACTATTGGAAAAAGCCACAGAACAAATTCCACAAATTAAAATAACTGATTTTGAATCCGATTCAGATTCTTGTCGATTTAACCTAAGTGGGATGGGACAATCTGAAATACGAATCGTTAATCGTGATCCTCATAAAACAATTAAGGTAGAAAGCTCTGGCGGATTACCGATTGGGATTACTTTCTGGATACAACTATTGCCTATTAATGCATATCAAACAAAAATGAGACTTACACTTCATGCCGAAATGAGCATGATGATTAAAATGATGGCAGGCAAAAAACTGGAAGATGGGATTAACCGTTTAGCAGACATGCTTGCACAACTCCCTTATCAATAAATTTTCAGTTTAACTAGACATAGGATTAAAGTCATTTTCGTTTTTAAAAGACTCAATCAAAATGATATTAATAGAAAACAATTGAATGCGTTTCAACAAGAGTATCGCAGGAGCTTAACCTCCTGTAATTCCTCATCCATCCTGAACCAATCATAGGTAATGTTATTTCAAATAACTTACCTCTTTAAAATGGTACTCATTCAAGTCTCCATTTTGTTCCTGTATTTGTAGCTGACCAATTTCATTGACTCCTATTATGGTTCCTTGATACTTGTGTCTCTCATCCTGGTACCAACAGAGTTGATTTAACTGAAAAAGGCGTTTACAAAAGGCTTCATCCAAATTTTGAAAGTTTTCAGCCAATAAGCTTTTATAAAACGTATCGATCCCTTGAAGTACGCCATTCAAAACATCATCAAGATCATAGGTTTTATTGGTGATTTGGGCTAATGACACTGGGTTTGGCGCATCGGAAAAAAACTGCAATTGATTTACATTGAGTCCAATTCCAACTACAGATTGAGTGATTATACCATTCATCACTGAGTTTTCAATCAAAATACCGCAAATTTTCTTGTCTTCTACATAAATATCATTCGGCCATTTGATTCGAACTCCTTCTACAATATTTGAAAGAAATGTCTCAATTCCCAGGCAAATAATCTTCGAAAGCATAAATTGTTGGCGGATATCCAAAAATTCAGGATACAATACAATCGAGAAAGTTAGGTTCTTTCCAGCTTCACTTTCCCATTTATTTGTTAATTGTCCTTTCCCTGACGTTTGTTCATATGCCAAAAAGACAGTCCCCTCTTTCACCTCATTTTCATGCACTTGACTAATGGCATAATTATTGGAACTTGCCGTACGCTGTACATGAATGATGTTTTGCCCTATAAGCTGACACATTATAATTTACTTTTTTATCAATTTTAATAAACTATTTTTTTAATTTTCAGGTTATTACCTAACGCAGGTAAAACTATTAAAATAAACTAAAAAATTTATCTTTGTAGTTCTAAAATAAATCCATGAAGCAAACGCCAAAAGTAAAAGAAAGCGAAGAATTAATCAATGCAATAATAGAAGGGATCCAACGGAAAAAGGGACAGGACATTATAAAAATTGACTTAACTAAAATAAATCATTCTGAGTGTAACTATTTCATTATATGCCACGGGAATTCTACTACACAAGTAGACGCAATCGCGCACTCCGTAGAAGATACTGTGGAAGAATTAACAGGAGACATTGCCTGGCACAAAGATGGGTACAAGAATTCGATCTGGGTATTACTGGATTATGCAGTTATTATGGTGCACGTATTCCAACACGATACCAGGCAATTCTACAACCTTGAAAACCTCTGGGCAGACGCAAAAATTGAAACAATAAAAACTGAAAACAATTAAAAATGGCTGACAATACAAATAAGAATAAACAAAAACCAAATTTGGGGAACTTTAAACCTGGGGGAAAACCTCCAAAATTCAATCCATATTGGATCTATGGAGTTGTAATTGTTGTTTTCCTTGCAATACAATATTTCAGCTTTGGAGGAGGTCCGGTTGAAACCAATTGGATGGATGTGAAAAACTCCATGCTATCACAACATGATATTTCAAAAATAGTCGTTGTTAATCGGGAGGAAGCTCAGATTTATTTAAAAGAATCGAGCTATGAAAAATATGCAGATAAGCTGAATAATGGATTTAATAGTCCGTCAAAACTTGGACCTCACTATTTTTTCACCATTGGATCTGTAGAAACGTTTGAAAATAACCTGCAGGAAGCGCAAGAGAACTTCTCTGATAGTGATAAAATAAGCATTGAATATAAAACAGTACATAATTATTTCGGTGAAATCGTAGGGTGGATTCTTCCATTCCTGATTATCATAGCTATTTGGTGGTGGATATTCCGTCGGATGAGCAAAGGAACTGGCGGCGGCGGCGGTGCAGGCAACATTTTCAATGTTGGCAAATCACAAGCAAAAGTTTTTGATAAAGATTCACGAGTAAGTACCAATTTTAAAGATGTGGCAGGATTGGCAGAAGCCAAACAGGAAGTTGAAGAAATTGTAGAATTCCTGAAAAGCCCTTCAAAATATACCAAACTGGGAGGAAAAATCCCAAAAGGAGCGTTGCTTGTTGGCCCTCCGGGAACTGGAAAAACCTTATTAGCAAAAGCTGTTGCTGGTGAGGCAAATGTACCTTTCTTCTCCATGTCTGGTTCTGACTTTGTTGAAATGTTTGTGGGAGTCGGTGCATCTCGTGTTCGTGACCTTTTCAAACAAGCAAAAGAAAAAGCTCCATGTATCGTATTTATTGACGAGATTGATGCTATTGGCCGCGCAAGGGGAAGAAACCCCAATATGGGATCGAATGATGAACGCGAAAATACATTGAATCAATTATTAACTGAGATGGATGGTTTCGACACCAACTCTGGGGTAATCATTTTGGCAGCAACAAACCGTGCAGATATTCTGGACCGTGCGTTGATGCGTGCTGGTCGTTTCGATCGTCAAATTCACGTTGAACTTCCTGACTTAAATGAACGGAGAGAAATTTTTCAGGTTCATTTGCGTCCGATTAAATTATCACAGGAAGTAGATGTTAGTTTCCTTGCAAAACAAACCCCTGGCTTCTCTGGTGCAGACATTGCAAATGTTTGTAATGAAGCTGCCTTAATTGCCGCACGTAAAAACCGTCCGGATGTTACCAAGCAAGACTTTTTAGATGCTGTTGACCGAATCATCGGCGGACTTGAAAAGAAAAATAAAATCATTTCTAAAGATGAAAAGCGCAGGATAGCGTTTCACGAAGCCGGACACGCAACCATCAGCTGGTTGTTGGAACACGCACATCCGCTGGTGAAAGTCACTATCGTTCCTCGGGGAAAAGCACTAGGTGCTGCCTGGTATTTACCAGAAGAAAGATCGATAACCACCAAAGAACAGTTGCTTGATGAAATGTGTTCTGCATTGGGAGGTAGAGCTGCTGAAGAAATTACATTTGGAACGATTTCAACAGGTGCACAAAACGATTTGGAAAAAGTAACCAAGCAAGCATACGCAATGATCAGCATCTTCGGCATGAGCGATAAAGTTGGTAATGTTAGCTTTTACGATTCTACAGGTCAAAGTGACTTCTCATTTTCCAAACCCTATAGTGAAAAAACTTCTGAATTGATTGATGCCGAATCTAAGTTGATTATTGATTCTCAATATGAGCGGGCATTAGAAGTTTTGAAAGAAAATCACGAGGGACATGAGAAACTTGCCATGAAACTATTGGAAAAAGAAGTTATATTTGGTGAAGATCTGGAGGAAATCTTTGGAAAACGTCCATGGACAAAAGAAGAATTAACCGAGGAAAAACAAAAAGATGCTGAAGAAAAAGCATCGCACCATACAGAAGAACCAAACTAAGCATCTGCCTAATGGGAGCAAGGGAGAACATCTTAAATAGAATTAAAAAAGCCAGTGAAAATCGAAACCCTGTTGAAGTGACAGAACCTGATTGGGATACTCCAATTTATCTGGAACAAGGGAAAGATCTTACTGCAAATTTTAAAACCAATCTGGAGCTTATTGCTGGTAGTTTTATATCGTGTAAAAACCTAGATGAAGCTGCAGTTGAGATACAGAAGATTCAAGATGATTTCAAAGTTGAAAAAACATTTCTGCTTGACACTAAATTGAAAAAAGCATTTAAGGAAAAAATTAATTATACCGCTCGCAAAACTGATTTTGAAAAGATGCAAGTTGGTATTACTCCTTGCGAATTTCTGATAGCGCATTTAGGCTCGGCTTTAATAAGCTCAGGCGGAGATTCCGGGCGAAGGTTGCATGTTTTCCCTGAAACCCATATTATCGTTGCACATAAAAAACAATTGGTCAATTACCTGGATGACGGTATTGATCAACTCCAGAAAAAATATAAAGGCAAATTACCATCAATCGTTACAAACATAACTGGTCCTAGTCGGACCGCCGATATTGAAAAAACTTTAGTCATGGGTATGCATGGTCCACGAAAATTGTTTGTAATTTTATGTGATGAACCTTTTTAAGCTAAATTATGGAAAAAGACTGGGTGGTTGTATACGAAACTTCACTTGAATACCAAGCTGAAATTGCTAGAGAAGTTCTTGAGAATAATGGGATCAAAGCGGTAGTCTTAAATCAAAAAGATTCATCTTATATGACTTTTGGTCCAATTGAGGTGTATGTGCATCAGTCCAATAAAGAAAAATCTATCGAACTTCTTAAAGATCTGAAAGCTTGAAAAACCTGCTAATCCGTACACTAACCGGTCTCGTTTTTGTTATTGTAACGATTGGATGTTTATTGCTTAGTCAATATACTTTTATCGCATTATTTCTATTTTTTATTTTTGCCGGATTACATGAGTTTTACCAGTTTTTCAACCGAACACCAATTGTTCCAGCAAGGGTTCCGGCATTTCTTAGTAGTCTTATCATTTTTATTCTATTCATATTAATTTCATCAGGTGCACTGTCTGAGAAATATTATATCACGTTAATTCCGCTGTTGCTCTTTCTATTTATCTCCGAACTCTATCGGCATACCGAAAAACCTTTTGAAAATATTGGAGCATCTATTTTTAGTGTCATATATATAACCATCCCTTTCAGTTTGACAAACATCCTGGTAACAAATAATGTACAGGAGTATGATCCAACTTTACTAATTGCACTTTTCGTAATTATTTGGATTTATGATTCTGGAGCATACTTATTTGGTGTCAGTATAGGTAAAAATCGATTGTTTGAACGTATTTCACCTAAGAAATCTTGGGAAGGTGCAATTGGAGGGGCATTATCAGCTCTAGTTGCAAGTTACTTCTTATCTGATTTTGCGCCAGTTATACCAAAAACACACTGGATGATTTTAACCTTGCTAATCGTTGTTTCAGCAACTTTTGGCGATCTGACAGAGTCATTGCTGAAACGTCAATTTGATTTAAAAGATAGCAGCTCTCTTCTACCCGGGCATGGTGGTATCCTCGATCGATTTGATTCATTATTGTTTGCTGCGCCAGTCATGGTTGTTTACATCAAACTTTTTCTATAAAAGAAAAGTCGATCTATTTTTTGTTTTTTCTTCCTGACTGCAAACGAAAAATCCTTACTTTTGCCACGGACATTCAAAAAAAGAACATGAAATTTCATCCTGCTGGTTTCAAAATCATTCGCAATTCGCTAATTATTGCAATTGTAATTAATCTAGCTTGCTGGTTTTTAGTAGCATGCCAAATCATTAATGGACTAGTTGCTCTTGCAACCGTGGTGATGATGGTACTCGTGCTACAGTTTTTCCGCTATCCACAGAGAAAGGTAGCATTAAATGAAAAACATGTAATTTCACCTGCCGATGGAAAAATTTGTGTAATCGAAGAAGCAGAAGAAAAGGAGTTTTTACATAAGAAATGTCTAAAAGTCTCCATTTTTATGTCGCCTTTAAATGTTCACATCAACTGGGTTCCGGTTCCTGGAAAAGTTATTTATTGTGAACACAAACCTGGTGAGTTTTATGCAGCATTTAAAGATAAATCAGCTGAAGAAAATGAACGTTTTACTACCGCATTTGAATTGAAGGATGGTAGGCAAATCGTTGCCAAACAAGTTGCAGGAGCAGTTGCAAGGAGAATTCTTAATTTCCTAAAAGTTGGAAACGAAGTAACTCAAGACATTGAGATGGGGTTTATCCGTTTTGGATCGAGAGTAGATTTATATTTACCTCTGGACACCAAACTAAATATAAAATTAGGAGACAAAGTAACAGGTTCACAAACCATTATAGGTGAATTAAGCTGATGAGTAAAGTCCGTGACATATTTTTCTGGGTTCCAAATTTTATCACTTCCATGAATCTGGCATTTGGAAGTTTGGCTGTATTTTTTGGAATTGAAGGGCATTTGGGCTGGGCAGCGATTTTTATACTCGTTGCTGCAGTTTGCGATTTCCTTGATGGCCTAGCTGCCCGCCTTTTAAAAGCGTATTCAGAGGTTGGTAAACAATTGGATTCGCTAGCTGATTTAGTTTCGTTTGGATTGGCACCGGCTGCAATGCTATTCACCATGCTCGAGCTTACGATGTTTGATATCAACCGCCCAATCTTCGAGATTGAAGCAACTTATATACAATGGATTTTTCTGTTTAGCGTATTGATCGTTCCTATCGCAGGAGCATTCAGACTGGCTAAGTTTAATATAGACGATCGTCAAAGTGATAGTTTCCTGGGACTACCCATTCCGGCAAATGCTTTATTCTTTGCTTCGCTTGGATTACTACTTGATTTTGGCTCGAAACCTGAGATCAACTCCATCATTCTGAATCGCTTCAATTTAATGTCAGCAATTGTACTATTTTCAGCATTAATGATCTCAGAAATCCCGATGTTCTCTTTTAAATTCAAAAGCTTGAAATGGAAAGATAACCAGCTGCGGTTTGCCTTTATTCTATTGGTAATTCTCTTAGCTGTCTTTGTAAAATTGTATGCTATCCCACTGGTAATTGTCAGTTATATTGTAGTTTCTATTCTTACAAGACTTTCTGTAAAATAAATCGGAGAGAATTCTTTAATTAAATTCCCTTTGAATAACCTCCTGGAGATCTTTTATACTTTCTTCAATCTTATTTTTTGGAAATTTTATTTGCTGAATATCAAGCATGTCAGACATGTCTCCTATTCCTTCTTCGACGAGTAAAATTGCGCGGTTGTACCCAAATTTCCCTTGGAACAACCCGGTTTCGTGAATCACTCTTGACTTAGTCAAATCTTTGTTTGGACACCCTTCATCCTCACATGTCAAAACAATAAATGCGATCGACGATTTGCTTGAACGTTCATCCAGAATATCGCGAACAGCATGCCCGGCTCTCGAACCTGTTTCATACTCCTCTACCCTATACTTTTCAGAAGTATCAAAATGATTTCTTAATAACTCCCATTGATTGCTGCTTCCATGCCCAATAAAAATGACAGGCTTTTTATCTTCTTCCCCATTGGTGATTTCTACAACTTTACAGTTCTTCAAGTCCCGATCAAAGATTGTAAAAATAGATTCTATCTCTTCGCGTAATGGAGCAACTATTTGAATAGTGGTATTTTCTCTTTTTTTGGAAACAATCTCAAGCATGTAATACACATCATTTTCACTCCAGTAGCATAAACGATAATATCCCAGGTCATGATCTTTTTCAAAGTCTCTAAAAAATTCCTCATCTGAATCATATCCCCAGGTTTCGTTATTTGAAACGATTATCCTGGCAAGTATATCAAGCCTTCCTTTTCGTGGTAAAATCTTTAACCATTTAAACACGCCTTCCTTCAATTTCTCTGAAGAAAATTTTACCAATTCGTATTTCTTTTCCTTTCTCATATTTTATTGAACTTATGCTAAGTTAAGAAATATCAGATGGAAATTCTGCATGATTTTATCAACAGCAATTTTAAAACACTAAAAAACACAAGTTTAAAAGATCAAAACAGTAAATTCATTGTTCCAATAGCCACTCTAAATTATCAAACACTTATCCTTATTCGATTGAAGAATTAAATTAACTCACAAAAAAAAGTCCCTCATAACTGAAGGACATTTTCATCATATCTTGACTTAAAGTTTACTATTCTACTTTTTCAAATACAGCGTTGTATTTAAGAAGTATATATTTCACCAGTTGATATGCGATAATAACTAAAACGGGCCAACTGAGATACCAAATAATTGAACTCCAATACATATTTAAAAGTTTAAATTATCTAATTGAAAATTTGTTAACAGAATGCACTCTCAATGCTTATTACGTGAGACTAGCTACTCAAAGCCCACTAATAAACATGTGATTCTTCCTGCATTTCTTCATCGCTAATTTTTTTGCTGTTCATTGCTTTCCAAACCCACCATATGTATGCTATTACAAATGGAACAAACAAAGAAACATAACTCATTGCGGTCAAAGTAAAATGGCTTGACGAGGCTTTTACAATCGTCAAAGATGATTGCAAGTCAGCGTTTGAAGGATAAAACGCAGTATTATTAAATCCTGCTATTAAAAATAAGGCAAACACTGTTAAAACTGTTCCCGCACCTGCGAACCAAATTCCATTTGAAACTGTCTTCAATATGGAAGAACCAATCCCCCACAACACTCCGACCACACCAACTAAAAGAATCACCAAAACCAACGGCATCGCTAATAAGTTATGTAGGTATTTGAATTTTTCCATAAAAACCTCCCCGGTAGCTGGATCATATGCATAACCCTCTTTCAAAATCAACCAAATGAGGAAATAAAGGAAAAATACCAGAAATGGAATTGTATTGTAAATCAACTGCTTTTGGGATCGGGCGAAAATATCATCACTTTCCACAGAATTCATGAAATAAAGAGCCCCAAGTATTCGTGCCAAAAAGAAAACCGACAAGCCAAGAGCAACATTGTGAAATGTCAATACCGCTTCCAAACCACGATATGACGTTTCCCAGCTCACCTGGTTCATTTGATTTAGGCTGAACATCGCTCCATTAAAGAATGTTCCAACCGCAGTTCCAATCAATATGGTTCCAAATGCACCATTCAAAATCAGGAATACCTCGTAAGTTTTAGCTCCAAGAAAGTTGGCAGGTTTTTTACGATACTCATACGAAACTGCCTGAATAACGAAAAAGAATAAAATAGCCAGCCAAACCCAATATGCTCCACCAAATGAAGTTGAATAAAAAAGAGGGAACGAAGCAAAAAATGCACCTCCAAAAGTGACCAGAGTTGTAAAGGTAAATTCCCACTTACGGCCCAAAGTATTCACTAATAAGGTTCGCTCCGATTCATTCTTCGCGATCGTGTAAATAAGTGTCTGTCCTCCCTGCACGAAAGTCAGGAACACGAATAATGCTCCCAGCAACGAGACAATTACCCACCAGTATTGTTGTAATGCTAATTGTGATAAATTCTCAAACATTAGTTGGTTCCTCCATCCATTTTAGGCCCAATCTTAATTTGACGAACCATGATTTTTATTTCCGCAATCAATAGTAATGTGAAGATCAAGGCAAATAACCAGAATGTTACTTGCACAGCACTTGCACTAATTTTTGTAACCGCAGCAACAGTAGGCATCAAATCCTGAATAACCCAAGGCTGGCGTCCAACCTCGGCCACAATCCACCCGGCCTGAGATGCAATGTAAGCTAGAGGAATTGTCCAAACAGCGAGTCGTAAAAATCCACGCCGACGTGCTAGTGATCCTCTAATTACAAACAAAAATGACAAGAAGAAAAACAAGATGAAATAGAAACCCAGCCCAACCATCGTGTGGAAGGCGTAAAAAGTAAGTGGCACATTAGGAATTAACATATTTGCATCATGAATGTACCCATAACCAAAATACTTGAAATAATTCTCCTGAAAATCTACGCCTAAAAATTCAGCTTTCAATTGTTCAGCTTCTTGCAGATTGCCTTCATCTTTGGCATCCTTAAACTCCTTCAATTTGGCAATGGCTAACTTCCCTCGTTCAATCTTTTCATCCGCGGACATGATCCCATATTTTTCATTCCCTCGAATTAAATCATTAATGCCCGGAACAAATGCATCCCAGTCCATATATGCCATGTAAGAAAGAATATTTGGAATTTCTATCTTCATATTGATGTCCATCAGGTTTTCATTAGAAGGGTCAGCATCTGTTGTTGACATGAACCCCAGTGCAATCAAACCAGCTCCTTCACTACCATTATATAAGCCTTCAAAAGACGCGAATTTCATGGGCTGATCAGTTGCAATATAGCGTGCTGAACTGTCACCGGTAAATGCAACATATATGGACGATACAAAACCGAACACAGCAGCTACAGCAATACTTTTTAGAGCAAAAACGGTATTTCGTTTCTTTAACAAATACCAGGCAGAAATACCGATTACAAAAATGGCAGCCAGCACAAAGCCCGAAGATGTTGTATGCAAAAATTTTTGAACAGCGACAGGAGAAAAGAGCACATCCCAAAAACTGACCATTTCATTTCGAGCAGTTTCCGGATTGAATTGCATCCCTACCGGCTTTTGCATCCAGGCATTGGCAACCAAAATCCATAGCGCTGAAAGATTAGCGCCAATAGCAGTTAACCAAGTTGAAACCAAGTGCATTTTCTTACTCACTTTGTTCCAGCCAAAAAACATGACAGCAATAAAAGTGGATTCCATAAAAAAGGCTAGAATTCCTTCGATTGCCAGAGGGGCGCCAAAAATATCCCCGACAAACCAGGAATAATTTGACCAGTTGGTTCCAAACTCAAATTCAAGGATGATCCCTGTTGCCACCCCAATGGCAAAATTGATTCCAAACAGCGTCATCCAGAACTTGGTTATTTTCTTCCACTCGGGATTACCCGTTCTAACATACATGGATTCCATCATTGCTACAATGATCGCCAACCCCAGGGTTAGAGGAACAAAAATCCAGTGATACATGGCTGTGAGGGCAAACTGTGCCCTCGACCAGTTGACTAATGATAAGTCGATTACTTCTAACATTGGTTTTTATTTTTGTGTTTCTGTTAATTTTTCAAGCACATGATTACTACGTTGTTCATCCGTATCAAAATTGGTTTTTAGAAAATTAGGAAAGAAAAAGATTTTCAAAATAACAAACATGACAAATAACTTGACTAAGATAACGATCCATACTTGTTTGCCCCAGACTCCCATATTACGAAATCCATCGTAATACAAATTCCAGGCTTTTGAGAAAAAATTTTTAATGGGCATCCTATTAAAATCGAATTTAAAAATGAATATTTAAAGTTATGAAACAAGCACTATTATATATTGTTGAGCGATTTTCGAGTCTTTTTAAATTCTGATTTTCACACCTTTTTATCGCAAATAGTCAAGTTCCTGAAATCATTAAAATTAGGAAATAAAACCTGAATCAGCGAGATAAATTCAAATTGAAAAAATAATCTGAATCAAAGAGGCAAACTTAATATGACTTGAATGATATTGAAAATAATAATTGAATTGCTTCTCGCAATCTATTTTTTCGCAACCTTTATCATCGCAATATGTTTTTAGTGAAAAACAAAAATTGAGCTAAGTAGACTATTTTGAAAAAAGAAAATCATTCATGTATTCATTGTGGCGATGATTGTGGATCTGTTCCTATAATATGGAAAGAAAAACCATTTTGTTGCCAGGGGTGTCAAACAGTTTATCAACTATTGAATGACAACCAAATGGATAAATATTATGAAATTGAATCTACTCCCGGCATAAAGATTATAAATGAGCAAATTCCCGAAAATAGTAATTACTCGTTTTTAGATTTAGATGAAATAAAAGAACGCTTACTTGATTTCTCGGAATCAGGTGTATCTAAAGTTCGCTTTTTTATCCCAAGTATTCATTGTGCTTCCTGTATTTGGCTACTAGAAAACCTGCACACGTTACACTATGGTATTTCACAGTCATCGGTAAATTTTCCAAAGAAAGAAGTAAGTATTACTTTCCATGAAAATGAAATTAGCTTGCGTAAACTGGTAGAATTACTTGCCTCCATTCACTATGTACCTGAAATAAACCAGCAAAGTTTGGAGAAACCCACCAAAGCAAAATCCTCCCATACACTCCTCATCAAAATTGGAATAGCAGGATTTAGTTTCATGAATGCAATGCTTTATCATTTCCCTCAATATTTACCTGGAAGTGAAAATCTCGAAACCGATTTCAGATTGGTATTTGCCTGGTTGAGTTTCGCACTGAGTTTGCCTGTTATAATCTACTGTGCCAGCGATTACTTTTTGTCGGCCTACAAAAGTCTGATAAAAAAAATTATCAGTATCGACTTACCTATCGCATTGGGGCTGATAACTCTTTTTACGGAGAGCACAATCGAAATATTAGCAGGTCATGGAATTGGCTATTTTGATTCATTGACCGGCTTGGTGTTTTTTCTTTTAATTGGGAAATGGTACCAAAGTAAAACCTACCAGGCATTAACATTCGAACGAAACTATAAGTCCTACTTCCCGGTGGCGGTAACAAAATTAACGAACTCGGGAAATGAGACCATTCCGTTGGATCAATTGAAAGTGAACGATCGCATATTGGTGCGAAACCGGGAACTGATCCCTGCAGACTCCATCATTCTAAAAGGGCAGGCAAATATTGATTATAGTTTTGTAAGCGGTGAATCCATTCCTGTTTCAAAAAAGCAAGGAGATTTTGTATTTGCAGGAGGGCGACAGATTGGCAACGTCATCGAATTAACTGTACAAAAAGAAGTTGAACAAAGCTACCTAACTCAACTTTGGAACCAGGATAATCAAAAAGAGAAGGAAAGTCCTCCAATGGCACAGCTAATTAATAAAGTGAGTCAATATTTTACGGTTGGAATTATCAGCATAGCAATAAGCGCCGGAGCATATTGGATTTTCAAAGATGCAAATAAAGCAATTTTCGCGTTCACCTCTGTTCTCATTATTGCATGTCCTTGTGCTTTGGCATTAACAATTCCATTTACTTTTGGCAGCACGCTGAGGC
This sequence comes from Sunxiuqinia sp. A32, assembly GCF_052690465.1. Classification (NCBI taxonomy): domain Bacteria; kingdom Pseudomonadati; phylum Bacteroidota; class Bacteroidia; order Marinilabiliales; family Prolixibacteraceae; genus Sunxiuqinia; species Sunxiuqinia sp. A32. Next base: position 81,541 of record NZ_JBQYLI010000013.1, on the reverse strand, counting down.
AATTTGGTAGAAGTGGACTTTATCTAAAGAATACGGATGTCATTGAACGACTCTCGAAAATTAAATCCGTAGTGTTTGATAAAACAGGAACCATTACTCATACACAATCATCAAAGACAGAATTCATAGGAGAAACACTAAATACGGAACACTTAAGGAAAATAAAATCCCTGGTTTTCCATTCAAATCACCCCCTGAGTAAAATTATATATCAATCCATAGAGGAAGAAAAACTATCACAAGTTGAAGAGTTTAAAGAAATTTCGTCTATGGGCATCAGTGGAAAAATTAACGGCGAAGTGATTCATATCGGATCCAGGTTTTTTGTAACCGGAAGTGAGCAGCCGGAAGATGATTTGAAAACTCAAGTCTGGATCTATCAATCCGGAAAAATTATGGGATATTATCAATTTGAAAACAATTATCGCGAAGGACTGGCTGAGACCATCTCAAATCTTCAACCTAATTATGAACTGCACTTAATCAGTGGTGATAACGAATCGGAACGCGAAAATCTTATCCCACTTTTTAAAGATCATGCAAAGCTCAACTTCAATCAATCACCAACCGACAAGCTTAAATACGTCCGGAAACTCCAACAAAATGGAAGAACATCGTTAATGATTGGTGATGGGCTGAATGATGCCGGAGCGCTGCAAGAAAGCAGCGTTGGAATGGTGATTGCTGACAACATCTATCATTTCACACCTGCATGTGATGCAATTCTTCAATCCGATCAGTTTGCCTCATTGCAGCGTTTCATTAAATTCAGCAAAACCAGTATAAAAATCGTTTGGTTAGGTTTTGTCCTTTCCTTCATCTATAATTTCGTTGGAATTTCATTCGCGGTACAAGGAAATCTATCACCAATTATTGCAGCTATTTTAATGCCTCTCAGTTCGGTTACAATAGTGGCATTAGCAACATTCTCCGTTAATTTCATGGCCAGGAGAATAAAGCTTTAGGTACCGGATTAAAAACTCTTCAAAAAAATTTGCTTAACTTGAAAACAATGTTTAATGAATCTTGTTGTTTCAAATTGATTTGTGGAGTGATGTTTTCACTCTAAAAAACCACGGTAGATGACCAATAAACTTAAACGGCGACCATGTCTGTAGTATTTTTACTAATCATCATTGGAATAGTAGTGGCTTCCATCTTTCTTATTGCCTTTATTTGGGCTGTAAAAAGCGGCCAGTTCGATGATTCTTACACCCCCTCAATCCGTATTTTATTTGACGATAATATTTCTTCATCAAAAAATGATAAAGACTTGAAGACAGATATGACTCTTGAAGAAAAATCAAAATAAATCTTGATATATGGAATTACAGAAGTTTAGCTATGACAACAAAATTACCCGGAATTTTGCTGTTGCAACAATGGTTTGGGGTGTTGTAGGATTATTGGTCGGACTGCTGATTGCCTTGCAGATTTTTATTCCGGAAATGAATTTTAGTTTGGAGTTTACAACTTTTGGCAGAACCCGTCCACTTCACACCAATGCCGTCATTTTTGCTTTTGTTGGTAATGCTATTTTCACGGCCGTTTACTACTCAATGCAACGCTTACTAAAAACACGAATGTTTAGCGATTTACTTGGGAAAATCCATTTTTGGGGCTGGCAATTGATTATCGTATCAGCTGCTGTAACCTTGCTTGCCGGTTATACTTCAGGTAAAGAATATGCCGAACTAGAATGGCCAATTGACATTGCGATTACCTTGATTTGGGTTGTATTTGGCATCAATATGTTTGGTACCATTCTGCAACGAAGAACCAGTCATATATACGTTGCTATTTGGTTTTACATAGCAACCTGGGTAACTGTTGCCGTACTTCATATTGTAAATTCCATGGAGCTTCCATTCAGTGCATTGAAAAGTTATCCGGTTTATGCTGGAATACAGGATGCATTGGTGCAATGGTGGTATGGTCACAATGCAGTTGCTTTTTTCTTAACCACTCCTTTCCTCGGTTTGATGTACTATTTTGTACCAAAGGTTGCAAATCGTCCAATATATTCATACAAACTATCCATTGTACACTTCTGGTCCCTTATATTCATTTACATCTGGGCCGGGCCACACCACTTACTTTACAATTCCCTGCCCGACTGGCTTCAAGCTTTAGGAACAACATTCTCAGTAATGTTACTTGCACCAAGTTGGGGTGGAATGATCAACGGACTATTCACTTTACGGGGTGCCTGGGATAAGGTGAGAAAAGACCCAATTTTGAAAATGTTTGTGGTTGGGCTGACTGCCTATGGTATGTCCACTTTTGAAGGGCCCTTACTTTCATTTAAAACGGTAAATGCCATCAGTCACTTTACTGACTGGACCGTTGGACATGCACATATTGGAGCGTTAGGTTGGAATGGCTTACTAACCTTTGGAATGATGTACTGGTTAATTCCAAGACTATACAATACGAAACTTTATTCGGTGAAATTAGCTAATGCCCATTTCTGGATAGCAACATTAGCTATTATCTTTTATGCAGTTCCGCTGTACATTGGAGGCATCACCCAAGCTTTAATGTGGAAACAGTTCACCCCGGATGGATTCCTAATGTATCCGAATTTTCTTGAAACCGTCATGCAGCTAATTCCAATGTACGCAATTCGTGCATTTGGTGGAAGCTTATATGTAATTGGAATGTTTTTATTGGTGTTCAACATTATTAAAACAGTTCAATCCGGTAGTTTTGTGAAGGAAGAAGTAGTCGAAGCTCCTGCCTTAAAAACTCAATCAATAATTAAGACAAATTCTGAAAGCTGGCATAGCTTTCTGGAACGTAAACCAATCCGGTTTTTAATATTTGCTACCATTGCAATTCTTGTTGGAGGCATCATCGAAATTGTCCCGACTTATTTAATAAAAACAAATATTCCAACGATCTCAAGTGTGAAGCCCTACACACCGTTAGAGCTTCATGGTCGGGATATCTATGTAAAAGAAGGCTGCTATAACTGTCATTCACAAATGATTCGCCCTTTCCGATCAGAAACCGAACGCTATGGCGAATATTCGAAAGCTGGTGAATTTGTGTATGACCACCCATTCCAATTTGGATCGAAAAGAACCGGGCCGGATCTTGCGCGTGAAGGAGTAAAAAGCGGAAGACTTTACAAACCAAACGCATGGCATTACAATCACTTCATTGATCCTCAAAAAATGAATGAAGGTTCCATCATGCCAAAATATCCATGGCTGGCAAAAAAAGATATCGACTTAGAATCAACCGCTCCACGTATTAGGGCAATGATGAAGCTAGGTGTTCCCTATCCTGAAAACTACGAGCATCAGGCAAATGAGGACCTGAAAAAACAAGCAGAAGAAATTGCTCAAAATCTGCGTGAAGCTGGTATTGAAACTGAAAGCACGAAGGAAATAATTGCCTTGATCGCTTATATGCAGCGACTGGGAACCGACATTATGAAACCTGTAACAGAAGAACAGCATGATTAAGGAACATCTGCAACATATTAGTGGCGTAGAAATTTATGCTATTGTGGGTTTTATTATCTTTTTCGCCTTTTTTATCCTGATTACCATCCACACCCTACGCATGAAAAAGAATGAAGTTGATAGATACAGTCATATTCCTTTAGAAGATGAATTAAACAACCACTTGGAATAGCCAAGCAAATTTGAATCATATGAGCAACTTAGAAGACAAACAACACGATAAAAAACAAGCTGAAGTTGAAGTTGATGAAGTAACAAATGTCAAACTGATTGGTGGTCATGAATTTGATGGTATCCGGGAATTGGAGAATCCACTTCCACCCTGGTTGAAGTATTTATTCTACGCGTCATTGGTATTTTCTGCAGCCTACCTGATTCTACTCTTTGTTTTTAAAGATGAGAGCCTCATTCAGGATATGGAATACCAAAATGAAATGGCTGAAGCTATTGGTGAAGTGGAAGAAGAAAGCTCCGGCGAAAATAAAGAAGCAGTGGCAGTTGTTCGAACAGAGGAAGATATTATGGCCAGTGGGAAAAATACTTATACAAAAATATGCTCGGTATGCCATGGTAAATTTGGAGAAGGACTGGTTGGACCAAACTTTACCGATGAATATTGGATTCATGGCGGCTCAAGGGAGGACATGCATCAAATAATCATTAATGGGGTGATTGAGAAAGGTATGATATCGTATCAAAATCAATTAAGTGAAACTCAAATTCAAGATGTAATTACCTACATCCAAAGTTTGAAAGGAACCAATCCTCAAAACCAAAAAGCTGCTGAAGGAGAAAAATACATTCCGGAATCAGAACCTGAAAATGTTGAGGCTGAAGAAGCAGCCAGTTAAAATTCAGTTAAAACCCAAATTCAGATGGAAGCTGAAGAAAAATCAACAACCTACCAAAAAGCAACTTTCCGTGACCGCATGGCTACGATTGATACTGAAGGTAAACGTGTCTGGGTATTTCCCCAAATGCCTAAAGGTAAATTTTATAACTATCGCCGGCTGGTTGCTTATTCATTGTTGCTCTTTTTCTATTTGGCTCCCCATATTCAATTTAATGGTGAACCATTAATTTTTCTAAACTTTATCGAACGTAAATTCTTTCTTTTCGGAAGTACCTTTTACCCACAAGACTTTCATCTTCTGGTGCTATCATTCATCACATTGCTCGTATTCGTTATGCTTTTCACCGTTGTTTATGGACGTATTTTTTGTGGCTGGCTATGCCCGCAAACCGTTTTCATGGAATTCCTTTACCGTCCAATAGAATACTTAATAGATGGCGACCGACGAAAACAACGCATATTGGCCGAACAGGAAATGAACTTTGAGAAAGCAATAAAAAGAATTGCGAAACATTCTCTTTTCCTAATAACTTCATTCTGGACAATTATTACATTTTGGTCATATATAAAAGGTTTTCATGAAGTACAATTAATCATGGATGGATGGCCGGGAAAGAGTTTCTCCAGTTTGTTGGGTGTTATGGCTTTTACAGGAGCCCACTATTTTATCTTTTCATCTTTTAGAGAGCAAGTTTGCTCGATGGTATGTCCTTACGGAAGGCTACAAGGGGTAATGCTTGATGCCAACTCCATTGTTGTTGCGTACGATTATATCCGCGGAGAACCAAGAGGAAGAGGAAAAAATGATGACAAGGGGGACTGCATTGATTGCAAAAAATGCGTTGAAGTTTGCCCGACCGGTATCGACATTCGGAATGGCACACAATTGGAGTGTATAAACTGCACAGCATGCATTGACTCCTGTAATTCAGTCATGTATGCAGTAAATAAACCAGAAGGTTTGATCCGATACGCCTCAGAACGTTCAATCTCCGAACCAGGGAAGAAATTATTAAATACCCGCGCAATTGCATACTCCATCGTCCTGATTTTGCTAATTGGTGGTGCAACTGTTTCTTTCATCAATCGTGGAGATATTGAAACAACCATCATCCGAACGCAGGGTACAATGTTTCAGGAATATGGCGCTGATGCGTTAAGCAATTTGTACAACCTTCAAATGATTAATAAAACCAATGAAACAGTAACACTTGAATTAAAGCTACTTTCTCATGAGGGGGAGATCAAAATTTTGGGTGATGAATTAAATGTAGAAGTTGGGGAGGTCGCTAAAAGAAATTTATTAATCATTTTAAATAATGATCTTATTGAAAGCTCAAACACACATATAACGATTGGAGTATTTACAGACGGAAAACTAATTGAAGAAATCAGTTCAACTTTTGTGGGACCAAATTCTTTGGATAATTAAATTAGAAAATGAAATTGAAAATTAATTGGGGAACAGGAATTTTAATTGCGATCATTACAATGGTCTCCGGAATGTTGGTATTGGTTTTCATTGCCACACGTCAGGATTATTATTTGGTTGATGATGATTACTATCAAAAAGCGGTGAATTACCAACAACAGATCGAGAAAATTAAAAACGCCAATGAACTAATAGAAAAGGTCAACATTAATTATTCTGGAAAAAATTTGAAACTTGACTTTCCATTGATCTTTCAACATGAAAAACTTGAAGGGACTATTCAATTATACAGCCCGGTAAATGGGAATCATGATCTCACCTTTCCAGTAAAAATTGACGATAAATTAAGTCAGCTACTTTCGCTTGAGAAGCTTCCCAAGGGGCGTTATAAAATAAAACTGGACTGGACTGCAAATGATAAATCATATTACCAGGAACTTGAAATTATGCATCGCCAATGATTGATCTGATTACACCGTTAACAATAGGCCTTGTCGGCAGTTTCCACTGTATTGGGATGTGCGGACCAATTGCGATTTCGCTGCCCTTGAAATCTCATAGCCGTGCTGCGAAAGTGATCGGTGTGATTATTTATAATTTGGGACGAAGTATTACCTACGGGATATTAGGCGTATTATTTGGATTATTGGGACGTGGAATTCAACTTGCCGGATTTCAGCAATGGACTTCGATCGCACTTGGGATTGCACTAATTGCAGGTGTCCTATTTCCGTATTTTTTTAAGCAACGAATTAGTATTTCTACGTTATTCACCGGATATGCCGGACGATTAGTAAACAACCTGCGAAAACTATTCAAAAATAGAAGTTACGAGTCATTACTTGGAATTGGTTTGTTAAATGGACTACTCCCCTGCGGACTGGTTTATGTTGCAATCGCCGGAGCTATTAATACAAACGAAGTAATTTCAGGTGCCTTGTTTATGGTATTATTTGGGATAGGAACAATTCCGATGATGGCAATAGTTTCATTAACCAGTAATTTAATCGGCACTAAATTAAGAATAAGAATGCGTAAAGCAGTCCCCTACTTTATCATTCTTCTTGGTATTTTATTTATCCTCAGGGGGCTCTCTTTAGGTATCCCATATGTGAGTCCAAAAGCAGAAAAACTTATACCAATAGGAAGAAAGATTGATGACAATTGCTGCCATTAATGAATGAGTTAAAACACTGAATTATAACTATAAAAGAAAATAGACTATCTTACATAAATAATTTGAAAGGAAAAATTGAAATATCAAAGAGGTAAAACCATCAAAAAAATATTGGAATTATTTGTATCCGCTTAAACATTCGGATGTTTTTTTGGTTTGTATAAGTTGATAAAGTAAAAGGTAGAAAGGCTTGAATAAAATAAAACCAATAAGTCAAAAATAATATGAGGCAGAGCCCAAAATCAATACTTGTTCTATTCTTTATTTTGACTCAGATTAATCTGTTTGGGCAAAAAACAGTGTTCAACCGGAATTCTGACGATCCTGAAATAGGCGTTGTTGAGCATCTTGATGAATTTCTTCCAACTGATATTTATATAGTTGGAGAAGACTCTCAGAAAGTGGTTCTTACCGATTTGATTGATAAACCAACAATTTTGAATTTCGTGTATTTCCGATGCCCGGGAATTTGTAGTCCACTGATGGAAGGTATTGCTGAAGTTATGGATCGATCAGACTTAATGCCAGGAGAGGATTATCAGGTTTTAACGATCAGCTTTGATCCAACCGAAGGTTTAGAACTCGCTACACGAAAAAAAACGAACTACCTCAATCTGGTAAATAATAAAGATCAAATTGCCAAAGGCTGGAAATTTTTCGTTTCAGACAGTGCCAGTATTGTTAAAGCTACGAATGCTGTTGGTTTTAAATACAAACGGACTGGTAATGATTTTCTACATGCTGCTTCAGTAATAGTTGTGAGTCCTGAAGGCAAAATAACCCGATACCTGAATGGAATTTACTTTTTACCATTTGAATGGAAAATGGCAGTTGTTGAAGCTTCAAAAGGACAAAGCGGGCCCACAATCAATAAAATATTACAATTTTGTTACTCATACGATCCTGAAGGTCAAACGTATGTACTGAATGTAACAAAAGTTGCCGGAATACTTATCCTATTCGTGGCATTAGTCATTTTCCTTATTTTGATTTTCAAACCTAAAAGAAAACAATAACGAACGAACAAAATATGCAAGCGACTTCAAAAATCCCCACGGACATTAGTTACCTCGAATATAAGGGGAAACACAAAGGATTATTAAGCTGGATATTATCCACCGATCACAAACGGATTGCCTTGCTCTACATGTACTCCATGATGGGGCTATTTCTTGTTGGAGTTATGCTGGGTCTCGCAATGAAACTTGAACTAATTGCTCCCGGAAAAACCATAATGGAGGCCAGTGATTATAATGCAGTTTTCACAGTTCATGGTGTCATTATGATCTTTATGATTGTGATACCAGGACTACCCGCTGTTTTTGGTAATTTCATGCTTCCCATAATGATTGGTGCGAAAGATGTGGCTTTCCCTAAGCTGAATTTATTTTCCTGGTATATTTATATTGCAGGGGCAATTTTGGTTATCGCTTCGCTGTTATTTGGGCCGGGAACACCCGACACCGGATGGACATTTTATGCTCCCTATAGTTTTAAAACCGGCACGAATATGTTGCCCGCAATATTTGGAGCATTTGTGCTGGGCTTTTCATCAATACTTACCGGATTAAATTTCATTGTAACCATACACCGAATGCGTGCTCCGGGAATGAAATGGACAAAAATGCCATTATTCCCATGGACACTTTATGGTACTGCATGGATTCAGCTTCTGGCAACTCCAGTTGTTGGTATCACATTGGTATTAGTTGCTTTAGAACGAGTTTTCGGCATTGGAGTATTTGACCCTGCTTTGGGTGGCGATCCAATTCTATATCAACATTTGTTTTGGATTTATTCTCACCCGGCAGTATATGTAATGATATTACCTGCCATGGGAGCAATCTCCGAAATTATCCCTACATTTTCGCAAAAACATATTTTTGGATATAAAGCAATTATTGCCTCAACACTTGCCATTGCATTTGTTGGCTATTTTGTATGGGGGCATCACATGTTCACTTCCGGAATGAGTGGAACTGCGCAATATACGTTCTCCATTCTGACATTTCTTGTTGCTATCCCAAGTGCTATTAAAGTATTCAACTGGATTTCAACCATGTATAAAGGATCAATACGATTAGAAACTCCTTTTTTCTGGGCTGCCTCGTTCATTTTTGTTTTTATGATTGGAGGTTTGTCTGGTTTGGTTCTTGGCGCATTGGCAACAGATATCTATGTACACGATACAGCATTCGTTGTTGCACACTTCCATTTCATTGTTTTTGGTGGAGTTGGATTTTCATTTATGGCGGCCATTCACTACTGGTTTCCAAAAATTTACGGACGAATGTATGATAAAAGCTGGGCAAATGTTGGATGGCTCACTTTTTTCATTGGTTTCTTAGCCCTTTATACCCCAATGTTTTACTTGGGATTGCAGGGTATGCCAAGACGTTATTACGATTATTTAGAAGAATTCCATGGAGGAAACATTCTTTCAACACTTGGATCATGGGTGATGGTTTTTGGATTAGTAATTATCCTGGTTAATTTATTTCGGTCAGCCAGAGTTGGCGCAATTGCGCCTGTTGATCCTTGGAATGGAAAAACACTTGAATGGACAGTACCATCGCCTCCACCTGTTGAAAATTTTGATGAAATACCAGTTTACGGGGAAAAAGACGGACCATACGAATATTAAAAAACATTACACCTATGTCACAAGTTGTACACCACGATGAGCATTATGACCCTGAAGGATCGAAGATCGGAATGTGGCTTTTCATTTTCACTGAACTGCTCCTTTTTGGAGGACTTTTTATTGTTTATTCGGTTTACAGGTTCATGAATCCTGATGCCTTTCATTTGGCTGCTGAGGAATTAAACACAACCATCGGAGCTTTAAATACGATCATACTTCTTATAAGCAGTATGACCATTGCGATGTCAACTTCATCGCTTCAAAAAAAACAGAAAGGAACAACCATTGTTTTGTTGGAGATCACCTTTATGTTGGCCTTACTTTTCCTCATTAACAAATACTTTGAATGGGGTGTCAAATTTGACCATGGTATTTTCCCTGGTTCGGAAATGATGATTAACGAAATGAGTCGGGGAGAAATCCTTTTCTTCGGGCTTTATTTTGTGATGACAGGCCTTCACGCCCTTCATATTATAGTTGGAATGGTAATAATGGGTTTTGCGCTAGCCAGAATAAAAAAAGGAACTGTACATGCTGATCGTCCATCTCTACTTGAAAATGCCGGTCTATACTGGCACTTAGTCGATTTAATCTGGATTTTCCTTTTCCCACTTTTTTATTTAATTCATTAATTACATAGTTATGGAAAACGAAAAACATCATATAATACCATACAGCACTTACATACTTGTATTATTGGCACTGATCTCAATTACCTTTATCTCAATTGGGATTACAAGTATTGAATTGGGGGGATTGACAGTAGCAGGTGCATTACTCCTCGCTTCCATAAAGTCATACATTGTGTTGACCTATTTCATGCACTTAAAATATGAGAAAACCTATATAAAATCGATGGTTGGATTTGTATTTGCAGTGTTTTTCGCTGTAATCATTATCACATTTTTTGACTACTATTTCAGATAAGAAACTATGTATATATTAGCATCAACTCAAGCCTCTAATTTTGTATCCGGTGTTGATCGGGCATTTCTCCTAATTCTTGGAATTTCATTTTTCTTTTTAATAGCATTAACCATTGTGATGATTTATTTCATCTACAAGTATAACCGGAAGAGAAATCCCAAAGCAACCCAAATTAAAGGCAGCACTTCGCTCGAAATTATTTGGACTGTCATTCCAACCATACTTGTATTGATCATGTTTTATTATGGTTGGGCCGGTTGGAAGCCAATGAAAACGGCACCTGATGATAGCTTTAATATTACAGTTGTTGGGCGAATGTGGAATTTCACTTTTGAATACGAAAATGGTAAAAAAACAGATACACTATTTATCCCAAAAGATAAGCCAATCAAGTTAAACTTGAAAGCTCTGGATGTGATTCACTCGGTTTACATACCTGCTTTCAGGGTCAAGGAAGATGTAGTTCCAGGACGCGAAAAGTTTATGTGGTTTATTCCTCAAAAGGAAGGTATTTACGAATTATTCTGTACCGAATATTGTGGATTGCAACACTCCTATATGTACAATTGGGTAAAAGTAATGCCGGAAGAAGATTTCATCAAATGGTATGTTGACACAACCAAGCGTGCACCTGTTGCTGTTGATTCACCTTCAGCGTCAGGTAAGCGCATCATGACAAATATTGGTTGTCTTGCCTGCCATTCACTTGACGGTTCAAAATTAGTCGGACCATCATTCAAAGGTATATATGGCCATGAAGTTACCGTAAAAACAGGTGGAGAGGAAAGAACCATCACGGTTGATGATGAGTACATCAAACGATCAATATATGATCCAAATGCAGATATCGTGGATGGCTTTAATAAAGGTTTAATGTTATCCTACCAAGGTCAATTAACCGATGTGGAAGTAGAACAGATCATTGAGTATCTCAAAACATTAAAATGAAAAAACTGAGTATTTACGAATATATAAAAATTATCCTTCAACTTGGAAAAGCACGCATATCACTACCTGTTGCTTTATCTGCACTAACCGGATACGTGCTTCAAACTGGCACAATTGGATTGGATGGTTTTTACCTTGCATTGGGGGTGTTTCTGATGTCCTGCAGCTCTGGTGCGATCAATCACTGGCAAGAGCATAAAATCGATGCCCAAATGCCTAGAACCAAGGATAGGCCAATTCCCTCTGGTAAAATCTCACCACTATTTGCAATCTGGGTTTTTGTGATCTACTTCATTTTAGGAGCTTACGTATTATATATACATTTCCCAATTGCCGGATTGTTAGCGAGTACACTCACTCTTATTTCTTACAATGGAATTTATACTCCACTAAAAAAATACACGGCTTTCGCAGTGGTGCCAGGTTCACTAGTAGGCGCATTGCCTCCTTATATTGGTTGGCTTGCAGCGGGGGGAGATATTACCAGCCCTTCAATATTATTAGTCGCCATCTTCTTTTTTATCGGACAAATCCCCCATTTTTGGCTGTTGCTACTTATGTTTGGGAAAGAATACAAGTTAGTAGGATATCCAAGCCTAAATGATGTTTTAAGTGAAAATCAAATTAAAAGGTTAAGCTACACCTGGATTCTTGCTACCATTGCTTCAGCTTTGCTAATTGCAACTAAAGTAATGACCGGTCGTACTGCTATGTTCATCCTGGTATTTTATATCTTCTATTTGTTATTTTCATTAACCTTGCAGTTGCTTGTAAAAAAGAATTTACACCCTCGGCAAACCTTTTTTAAGCTGAACTTTCTCTACCTCTTTATGATGATTGTTTTGGTTATTGATAGCCTCTTTCATCCTGTTTAAACATTTCCATTACAGAGATGTTATATTTACATATTTAGATTATTGCATATATTAAAATCATGAAAAAGAATACAAATATGTTTATAACAGGCCTAATTACAGGAATATTGGCAAGTGTATTGATTATTTTGGTATTAGCACCCAAAATGATGTTTACAGTTACTGAAAGCAAGTATGATTTCGACAAAACAGCAGAAATGATTATTGAATCTACCAAGACAAATAAGTGGAGCATGCCTCATCATTATGACCTGCAAGCAACCATGGCAAAACACGGTTTTTCGGTTAAACCAGTCAAAGTATTTTCTGTATGCAAACCAGATGTAGCTGTTCGGGTTTTGGGAAGTGATGACGATCAACATGTTTCAGCAATGATGCCTTGTAGAATTGCCATTTTTGAAAAAAAGGATGGAAAAACCTATGTCTCAAGATTAAATGCTGGATTGTTATCTAAAATTCTTGGCGGAAATATTAAAGCAGTAATGGGAGATGCTGGTGACGATAGTGAAAAAATCTTAGAACCCTTATTTAAATAAAATGAAAACTCATACTATTTTCTTGTCACTGCTTATTGGCTTAATTGCATTTGCTTGTTCTTCTTCTAAATCAGAAAAAGAAAAGGCAACCACCATCGATACACCTACAACAAATGTTGAGCTTGTTTATCATGTTGAAGGTATGACCTGTGATCATTGTGAAATGTCGATTCAAAAAGGGGTGAATGAATTGGAAGGGATTGTGAAAGTAGAAGCTAATCACGAAGACTCAACTACATTGGTCGTTTTCGACTCTTCTAAAACAAATAAAAATCAGATAGCACAGGCTATTGAGAAACGGGGTTACAAGGTGGTTGAATAACTTGTTTGGAAAAAATGATTAAGAAACTCTCGGTTATTGGTGCAACAGGAAAACTTGCTTTACCAATTATAAAGCGGTTACAAGAAAATAGCGTAGAGGTTACAGCTAGTGTAAGGAACGTAGAAAAAGCAAAGACACTACTACCCGACGGCACGAAAATAAAAAAGGCTGATTTAAATGATAAAATAGCACTTGCCAAATCATTAAAAGATACTGAGTATCTCTATTTAAATCTTTCGATACAAGAACCGGATGCAGAATTTGTTGCAGAAATTGACGGAGTAAAAAACTTACTGGAGGTGCTAAAGGATTCTCCAATTAAGCAAATATTGAAAATTTCAGGTATTGGTGCACTCCATCCGGAATTTAATCAAAAAGGTGAGATTTATGATGCAAATGCGGTTAGAAGCATTGGTCATCAATTGATAAAGGATTCAGGAATTCCCTACACCATCTTTCACCCGACCTGGTTTTTAAATGCGCTCCCTGCGTTTATTAAAGGTGATGAGTTTGCTGTTTATGGAAAAGATGCTCATCCATTCTATTGGGCAAACACAACCGATTTTGCTGATCAATTAACAAAGGCTATTGGAAACGTAAATACGTTCAACAAAGAATTTGCGGTACAAGGAAAAGAAGCTCTCACATTTGCCAAAGCCGGGGAAAGATTTATTAAAGCATATCATCCAACGCTAAAACTAAACCACCACCCTATCACAAAAGATATGGGCCGATTTGGATTACTCCTTTCTTATTATGAAAATGTAAAGGAAGAATTGGTATCTGAAAATACCTGGAAAATTCTTGGTGAACCTAAAGTTAAACTAGAAGACTTTATATATCAAACATTAAAATAATTTAGCTTAACATTATTATAAATTTTTTAACATTAAAAAAGCAACCTTTTCATGATGTTTTCTGTCTAAATAACTAGAAACAAGAAACAACCATGAAAACATTATCCATCTACTTCGCCATTTTTCTTTTTTCCTGTATGGTGTCTACGGCAGGAAATGGCCAAACCACCAATATTTGGGGCAAAGTCGTAGACAAAGAAACAATGCAACCGCTGATCGGGGTTAATATAAGTTTAGAAAATAACTTGAACGGTATTGGTACCATTACGAATCAAGAAGGTGAATTCAGGTTATGGAACCTTCCTCATGATACGGCTAATATATTAATTAGCCTGGATGGTTACCAAACTTCATTGGTAGATGTGAGTTCCCTGAATGGATCTCACAGCGAAATAAAAGTTATCAAACTTGATACGGCTAATAATTCGGAAAAAGAGCCAATAGCAGCAAATAAGAAGCTACCTTTCTTAAAAAAGAAATCACAAGTAAGGAAATAACGAAGAAGGCAATTATTCAAGATTCCATCATCTGTAAACAATTGCCCTCTTTCAAAAGCTTTTATTAAAACAATAGATACCCTACTTTAGCTCAAGTTGTTTCGTATTTGTATAATTTTCACCTCTTAAGGAAATAAACTTACTCATCATCTCATCCAGTTTTTCACGCATTTCCTGAGCTAAATTATTTTGCTGCCCAATATCTTCTTTCAAATTGTATAATTGAAATTCTTCTGAATTACCTAATTCAATATTAACCATTGTATTAACGGCAGGACCTTCATAAGGAGGAATCATTAACCAATCACCTTCCCTCAGAGCCGTGCGGCTAGTAGCCTCTAATATTAAAGTTTCTCTGCCCTCTTCACTTTTCCCCATGAATACATCCAATTTATTCTGGCTATCAGTAGCAGTTTGAGAAGCACCCACCAAGTCAGCGATTGATGCAAGTAAATCTATCTGACACACAAGAGCATCCGATACTTTTGGTTCAATTTTGCCTTTCCAATAAGTTATAAATGGAACACGTGTACCTGCCTCGAATAGGCTGTATTTTCCACCACGAAGAGGTCCTCCTGGTTTGTGGTTGCCTAATTTCTCAACGGCATCATCGTAATAGCCATCATTTAAAACAGGTCCGTTATCGCTTGAAATTACTATCCATGTATTTTCGAGTAACCCTTCTTCCTCCAGGGTTTTCATGAATTCGCCAATGCACCAATCAGCTTCGACAATTACATCACCCCGTGGCCCCAAACCTGAAGCACCAACAAATCGAGGGTTTGGTGTGCGTGGAACATGTGGCTGTTGCATTGCATAGTACAAAAAGAAAGGCTCATCCTTATGTAATTTCACGTACGTTTGTGCCTTTTCCAGAAAGTTGCCAGCCATTTCTGTATCAGTCCATTTTGCAGACTCTCCTCCTTTCATAAAACCAATACGCGGAATTCCATTGACAATACTGTTATTGTGCCCATGATGCCACTTCATCGTTAGCAATTCCGGATTATCTCTCCCAGTAGGCTCCCCTTCAAAATTACTACTGTAACTTACTTCAATTGGATCATTCGGATCTAAATTCACTACATTCCCGTTTTCGATATAAACGGTTGGCACACGATCTTGAGTTGCCGCCATTATATATGAATAGTCAAATCCAACTTCATTTGGTCCAGGAGAAATGTGCTGATTCCAATCAACAACACCTGTACCTAATCCCATGTGCCATTTACCTACAATACCTGTATGATATCCTAGCTTTTTAAGCATTTTGGGAATAGTCACCTGGGCAGTATCTATAATCAATGGAGCCGTACCGGGAAGAATATTTGCATCTTTATTACGCCAGGGATAAACACCGGTTATTATTCCGTATCGGCTCGGCGTACATGTTGCAGAAGTAGCATGTGCATCTGTAAACCGAACACCACTACTGGCAATTGCATCCAAATTAGGAGTACTCAATTCAGTAGCTCCATAAGCGCTAATATCACCAAATCCCAAATCATCAAGATAAATAACTACAACATTGGGATTTTGTTTATGCGGTGCCTTTTCTCCTATGCAAGCAGCTAAACTCGCCAACGCAAGGGAAGAAATTAAAATTTTATTCATCGTCTTTGGTTTTAGTTTAATATCAGCTAGTAGGTACTGGTAGGTAAAAGTAGGAAAAGTTTTTTAATGTAGCCCATTATAGAATACAAAAAGGGTATTTGCCTCAACAAACACCCTTTCATAAAAAGTCTTTTTTTATTAGAAATGATGATGAATACTTTCCTGCAAATAAGGGTGATTCTTAGGCACCAGACTTGCTTTTGCCAAATAGGTAATCACTACCAGACAAAATAATCCGGCAAAGCCAAGAAACGTTCCAATCTCAATCAATCCGAAACTTGATTCATGAACAGTTGCAGGCCAGATCACATAATACAACTCTGTATATTGACCAATGATTAATAAAATAATCACAGGAACCATTACCAATTTACTTCGCGAATTTTTTCGAGGCATAAGGAAAAAGAAAGGAATCGCCCAGTTTAAAATGATATTCAAGTAAAATAATATTTGAAATATTCCATGGGAACGATGTGCGTAGAATTGAGTTTCTTCAGGAATATTTCCATACCAAATCAACATAAACTGCGCAAAATTAAAGTACCCCCAAACAATTGCCAGCATAAATATGTATCGGGTAAAATCATGCAGGTGAGAGCGATTCAGCACCTTAAGGTATCCATATCGATGCAAAATGATCACAATTAGTGTGATGATTGAAGCGCCGTGCAAAAATGCAGCAATAAACATTTGACCCGCAAACAAAGTACTAAACCAGTGTACCTCCAGCGACATAATCATATCGATTGCAAAGGCTGAAAATGTCACTGCAACAATAAAAATAAATATTTTCGATAGGTGCTCTGATCGCCGGAAATACTCCACTCCTCCATTTAAATCTTCTTTTAGCGAAACGCGACGCATCATTTTTGTAAGAAGAATCCATAAGGCAAAAAATACAACTATTCGAATGGAGAAAAATGGAAGATTTAGATAGGGTGATTTATGATGTATTAAATGATCAGTTAATACTTCCTCTTCATGCGACCACTCATAAAGTGAATGGACCCCAAAGATTAGAACTATAAAAAATACTGCTGCAAATGGAATATAAGCAGCCATTGCTTCGGGAATCCGTTTGAAAGCAGCAGACCAACCCGCTTGCGATATGTACTGGATTCCAACAAAAAATGCAGCACCAATAGCAATTGAAACAAAATAAAAATTGTTGAGCAAATAATTCGCCCACGCTCTAACCGGATCTGTTATAAATCCCACAGCCAAAGAAACAACTCCAACAACAATCAGTCCGATGGCGATCTGTTTCAATTTTCGTGGTATGACAAATTTTTCTTCCATAGCCTGTTTCTTTTGTCTTCGTTCGTTCTTATTTATGCAATTCGTTTTTAATATATAACACTGCCTTCCATCGATCTTCTGGTCTAATCATCGATCCATGTTCAGCCATTACCCCCCAGCCAACAGAAATAACATGGTAAATTTCACCGTCAGTTGCATTTTTAATCTTATCCGATAATAAACTAGCAGGCGGATATGGATATTTTTTGGATGTATATAGTTTTCCCTGTCCATCACCGGTTAATCCATGACAGCTGGCACAATAAATTCCAAATACTTTCTCCCCCCTGCTTATATTGTCGGGTGTTGCTAACAATGGATTTTCCAATGTTTGTCCAGCCAATAACCGGTCACTATCATTCTTTTCATATGGGTATGGCATGAAACCTCTTGGAATCGTCCCTTCAACAGTTGGCTGAAGTGTTTTTCCATCTGAAAAATTTGGGTTCTTCGTGTAACTCTCATATGCAGGCGAGGTAACCATATCATCAAAATATTGCCAGCCTGGAGTATTCCGGTTATGATCACAAGCCATACACATCACCGAAATTCCTATTATAACTATGTATCTTATTCCTTTAAGGTTCATCATATCTTGGTTTGAACTATTCGAATTTAAAAGACTTCAGTGGCTCCATTTTCTTTAAGAATGCTTTCAATTTCCTTGGTATCTGAATCGACCACCATCACGAACTTATCATCGGTTGCTCGATAGTCCACAATCTCAGCTTTCTTTCCTGGAAATATTTTTGCTCTTGCTGAAAAGGTAAACAAGGTGAACAGCGTAACAATTAAGATGGTTGCTACAATTGTCACCACAATAAACGAAGGGAATGTATTGAAAGGCTTCCCTCCAAAATTGAGCGGCCAACTTATGACAGCGGCATAATACATCCCACCCAAAACTGTTAATGCTCCAAATAAACCATAGAAAAATGCAGCATGAGTAATGCGCGTTTTCTTTCCCATTCCAATTAAAATTTCGTGAATGGGATAAGGGGTATAAACCTCCTTAATTTTGGTGCCTTTCGCTTTTATCTTATCAAAAGCCTTCACCAAATCAAATTCATTATCAAATACTCCTACCATAGCTTATTCGTTATGATGTTCTTTAGTTACCATTGGCTTATCAAACTTTGCCACACTCTTGACTTCCGAAACAGCGATCATTGGAATGTATCGGAAAAATAACAATACCCCGGTTGAGAACATTCCCAATGTTCCAATAAAAAATCCAATCTCAATTATCGAAGGAGAATAAGTTGCCCAGTTTGCAGGTAAATAGTTCTTTGTAAGGGATGTAATTACAATATTGAAGCGCTCGAACCACATTCCAATATTGATTATGATTGAAATAATGAAAACAAGCCAAATTCTCTTTCGAACAGCTTTAAACCAGAAAAACTGTGGCACAATTGCATTAAAAATAAACATTGCCCAAAATTGCAAGGCATAATCACCGGTAATTCGATTGTGAAAGAAGGTATACATTTCATAATCAGATCCGGAATACCATGCCATAAAAATCTCAGTCAGGTATGCAGTACCCATAATCAAGGAGATAAATACCAAAATCCGACAGACAGCATCCATGTGTGAATCGGTAATGAAATCATTCATTTTATAGAGCTTTCTCATCAAGGTAACCAAGGTCAATACCATTGCAAAACCAGAGAAAATTGCCCCAACAACAAAGTATGGAGGGAAGATGGTAGTATGCCATCCCGGTTCAACGGACACGGCAAAGTCGGTCGATACAATGGAGTGAACAGAAACTACCAAAACAGCAGCTATTCCACCCAAAACAAAGCTCAACCCTTCAAATCGCAACCACTCTTTGCTGGAGCCAGTCCATCCAAAAGCAAAAAAACCATACACTGCCTTCTTTATTTTTGATGTAGTTTTATCTCTAATAGTTGCAAAATCAGGCACCATACCAAAATACCAGAAACTTGCTGAAATTAAGAGGTACGCAGATATTGCTACAAAGTCCCAAAAAAGCGGAGAATTGAAGTTCACCCATAACGGGCCACGGGTATTTGGATAAGGAAATATGAAGAAAAACAACCAAGGTCGTCCCATATGCAATAAAGGAAATAATCCGGCGCAACCAACAGCCACCACCGTCATTGCCTCTGCAGCACGGTTAATTGCAGTCCGCCATTTTTGACGCAAAATAAGTAGGAAGATAGAAAAAGCAGTACCGGCATGCCCAATACCAATCCACCAAACAAAGTTGATAATTGCCCATCCCCAGCCTACTGTATTGTTTACCCCCCAAGTTCCAATCCCGGTTGAAATGGTGACGTATTTGCAATAAATACCCCATCCAAACATCCCCAGACTTATTAAAAATGCGATATACCACCAGGCAGGTGTTTTTGCATCAATCGGAGCTAATATCTCACTCGATATCTGCTTCAGGGACTTGTCCCCGGTAATTAGCTTTCCTCTGATTTCAGTATTATACATAGAGTCTCGTTTTTTCTTCTATCAAGCTTTATTTCTTACTTTAGTTAGATAACCTACCGAAGGCAAAGTGTGCAGCTCTTCTAAAAGATGGTAGTTACGCTTATCTTTAAACATCTTGCTGATTTTACTTTCGGGATTATTTAAATCTCCAAAAACAATTGCATTACCAGGGCAGGACTGTTGACAAGCGGTTTTAATTTCTCCATCTTCGATCATTCGTCCTTCCAATTTTGCTTCATTTTTTTTCTCCTGAATCCGCTGCACACACATCGAGCATTTTTCCACGACTCCACGCGAGCGAACTGTTACATCAGGATTTAATACCATTCTTCCAAGTTCGTTATTGGCATTGTAATCAAACTTGTCATTGTTAACATACTGGAACCAATTGAACCGTCGAACTCGATAAGGACAGTTATTGATACAATATTTGGTTCCCACACAGCGGTTATAAGCCATCTGGTTCAATCCTTCCGAACTGTGAGGAGTCGCTGCAACAGGACAAACATTTTCGCACGGCGCGTTATCACAATGCTGACACATCACAGGTTGGTGTGAAACTTCAGGGTTTGCTGGATCCTCGGAATAGTACCGATCAATACGGATCCAGTGCATTATTCGACGATTGCGAACCTGCTCTTTCCCGATTACCTGAATATTATTTTCAGCCTGGCAAGAGATTGCACAGTTTCCACAACCAGTACATGAATTTAAATCGATGGCCATCCCCCAATGGTGACCTTTAAATTCCATCTCCTTGTATAGTGTGATATGATGCTTTTCAAATTCTTCATGCAATTCATTTCCCGACTCGTTATCTTCCAGATATTTATCTAAAGTTGATTCCCTAACAATTGGCCGACCTTCCATTGAATGATGTGTCTGAGAAAGTGCCAAAGGATAGGTTGCACCCTCAACTACTTCAACCGTTGCATTTTCGATAAAATATTTTCGATTGTCATTTTCAGTCCCGACATAGGCAAACATATTTTTCCCAACTTGTTCACCGACCTTGCCAGCATATTCACGTCCGTAGCCCAAAGCAACAGCAATTGTATCTTGTGCTTGCCCTGGTTGAATAAATAAGGGTAATTCCAATCCGTTAACTTTGATAACGCTTTCATTGGTAAGCCCGTTTTCTTCGGCATAAGCAACAGGAACCGATGCATAATTGTCCCAGCTAATTTTTGCAATAGGATCAGGTAATTCCTGCAACCAGGGATTGTTCGCATATTTACCATTTCCCAAAGCAACAGTTTCATATAAAACTACTTCAGTTCCAGATTGAGAAGGTTTCAATTTTTTTGCTGCATTTTCCAAACCAGAACTATTGTAGTCAACAGATACTGATGCACCAGGCTCAAAAACACCTTTTTGCAAACTTAAATTCCAGAACATCCGAAAGTCAGCCTGCTCATTTTGTTTTAAGAATTGATTTGCCTTCCAATATCCTTTAATATAGTCTCCGTAAGTAATTTCTTTTCCAGTCCATTTCAATAAGCTTTCCTGAACATTTCGGGAATTAAACAATTTTGAAATGGTAGGTTGAGCTAAACTGTGCAAGCCATTTTTTGGTTCTAAATCATTCCATGATTCCAGGTAATTTGGTTCTGGTAATATCAGTTGACTTAAATTTGCTGTTTCATCCTTACGTTCCGCAAACGAAATTGAAAGAGGCAATTTCTCAATAGCTGAAATAATCTCACGTCCCTGCGGATGATCATATACTGGATTAACTCCCCAAGTCAGCAATGCATCAATTTTATTATTTTTTAAGTCACCAATTAAGCTGCTCATTTCCTGATCAATTCCTTGCTTGGTTTGCAAAGCAGTTTCCCAATATAAGGTGCTTCCATAATTTCCAAGCATCTGGTTGATTCCATTTACCAACAATTGGATATTTTCATCATTACTTCCAGAAATAACAATTGACTTTCCTTCATTTTCCAGAAGTTCTTCCGCTAACGAAGAAATATCTACGCTAGACTTGGGACCAGAGAGAGCCCCTGTACCTTTTACTTTAGCGATCTGGTTATACAATGCCAGAATAATTCCAGCTTCTTCAGAAGGCTTTATTGGAACCCTCACGTCAGCATTTGATCCGGTAAGACTCATTCCTGATTCAAACTGATAATGACGTAGCATTCCATTTTGTCCTTCATCCAACTTACGATTGGAAGTATATTGCTTCGTATATTCAACAGGAGACAACCAGGTTCCTAAAAAGTCAGCTCCAAAGCTCACTACAACTTTTGATTTATCAAATCGATAGTCAGGTATTGCCTTTTGTCCAAAGCTCTTGATGTTCGCATTCAACATTCCGGACGATGACACAGCATCATATTGAACCCATTTTGTTCCAGGATAAGTTTCCAAAAATTCCTGAATAATTGCTTTTGTCGAAGGCGAAATGATAGTAGAAGTCAATAAAACAATTTGACCATTCTTCTCCGAAATATCCTTTAATGCTAATTGAACTGAATTATCGGCTTCTTCCCAGGATATTTCTTTTCCATGGGAAAGTGGTCCTTTGTAACGAGCACCATCATATAAATTCAGAATAGAAGCTTGCACTCGAGCACTAGTTCCCTGCTGAGAAATTGAACTCAATTCATTCCCCTCAATTTTGATAGGCCTGCCATCACGAACTTTTACAACAACGCTGCAATAGTCATTAGCATCAAAATACGAAGATGCATAGTAATTTGCTTTACCTGGAGTTATCTCCTCAGGCTTCACCAGATATGGGATAGCTTTATCAACAGGTCTTTTACAACTTGCAACAATAGATGCAGCAGCCAAACTAAAACCAAGTGTTTTCAGAAAATCACGCCGCGAATTACCTTCATCAGCATCCTTATTTTTAAACAGCATGCTTTTTTGACGTGCTTCTTCTCGAGCTTCACTTATTCGTAAGGCTTTTGGATCTTCTAATTCTTCAAGACTTCTCCAATAGGTCTTCATTCAGTATCTTTTTTCAGGATAAACATTATTAATAATGACAACGCATACAATCGTTGGCTCCTATATCTTCTGCTTTTATGCTTTTTAAATCACCGATTTCCAATTCTTCATGCAGCTTAACGAAAGTTTCATAGTACCCATTTTCCTCAAACTTAACATCTGTTTCCCGGTGACAATTTACACACCACCCCATAGACAAATCGCTATGCTGACGCATTAAGTCCATTTCTTCAACTGGGCCATGACACTTCTGACAATCCAGCTTTGCAACACCAACATGCGCTGCGTGACTAAAGAAAACATGATCGGGAAGATTGTGTAATCGAGTCCATTCTACAGGTTTTTCTGTTTCAACGGCCTCTACTATTTTAGCTATCTCAAATTTTCCGGAATTCGTGCCCTCACGAATTAATACATGACAATTCATACATAAATTCATAGCAGGGATACCAGCCGATTTGCTGTACTCTGCACTGTGGTGACAATATTTACAATCTATACCGTTTTCACCAGCATGTACTTTATGCGAAAACTTGATCGGTTGATCCGGTGCATATCCTTCAGAACGTCCTAGTTTTATACCTTCTTCAACCATCATCTTCACTTGGAGTCCAAACGCTACGAGAAAAATCAGCACAGGAATAAATTTATATTTGATCTTTCTTAAAAAGATTAATTCGATTAACGCCCAGGTAATTAATATTCCAAGAAATATAAATATGAGTAGGTTATTAACACTTGGTTTTTGAGATGGAATGCCAGTTATCGCTAAATCATCTAAATAAACTTTAACGGTTCTAAAATCATCTTCCGATATATCAAAATATTGATGAACCTCTGCCATTTTTCCAACTGTTGGGGCCATTACAGCGGCTTTAAATGCCTCAAAATCCTTGTCCAGGTACTTCTCGGCTATTGCTATTGCTGATGGGTTCCAATTCAAAGTATCAGTTGGTACAAGATTGTGACAGGACATACACGATGGATGCTCCCTATCAAACGGAAGTAATCCTTTAAAAAAACGCTCCCCTCTTTTAATATCTGCATGCGATTGGCCATGACTTTCTCCATGATCAACCTCAATAGCAAATATTGGAGCATTAAATAGAAATAAGAAAACAATGAAAAATGCCATTGGCAAGTACCTGCAAGCAGGTGAAACAGGGATCTTAAATTTCATTCTAAAAGCTTTTGTAAGTGTTTTTAGACCTAGGTTTTAGCAACTCATCAGATTTAACAATCTTTTGAGTTTAAGGTTTTCATTTACAAGTTAAAAAATATTCGAGAGAAAAGCTTTAGTAATGACCTGTAAAATACTGTAACAGTAGTGGATTATTTAAGTAGCTGAATTTTAACCATATCAATTAGGACATATCCCATTACATCATAGACAAAAACAATATGCATTCAAAATCAATAACAAAAATCTATGAATTATTCTAAATTCTCAGTTAGCTTTCTGACAATTTTCAAGTTGTCGAAGAACTCTTTAGCAATTACCCTAATTATCGTGTAGGAAGGTATTGCTAATATCATACCCAATATCCCTGCCACGCTTCCAGCTGCCATAATTACCAGAAAAATCTCCATTGGATGAGCTTTTACACTGCTCGAATAAATAAGTGGTTGAAACAAAATATTATCAATTACCTGGACAATGACAAAAACAAGTAGCATAAATCCTAAGATAGGCAGGGTGTGACTCATGAAATCAAAATTGAGATTTATTGCAATACCAATAAGCAAACCTACAGTAGCCCCCATCCATGGGCCCAAATATGGGATCACATTAAACAATCCACAAAATAAGCCGATAACCACAGCGTGACTAAAACCAATACCCACAATCGTTAATCCCAGAGTTACTAATATACCTACCATGGTAACTTCAAAAACAAGACCTATGAAATATCTCCTTAACAGATTATAAATTGAGGATAGAATCTTTGAAACTTTTTCTTCATAATCAGATGGGATCAGCACTAATATTCCGTCTTTAAACATATTCTCCTCTTTTAAAAAGAAAAATGTTATAAATGAAACCGCAAAAAAGGCGATGAAAAATTCACCAATAGTACCGGCAATAAACCCAAAAACATCTGTCAATTTAGAAACATCAACGATCTCTCCCAGTTGCTCTTTTATTATTGCTAAAAAGCCACCATCATCGCTGGGGACATTTCCTCCTGAAAGTGCCATCAAATTCTTAACTGGTTGCTCAATAACTTCAATTACCGATTGAAAGTTAATGGTTGATAGCTGTTCAAACTCATTAACCAACAAGGGAATTAAGAAACGAAAAGAACCAATAAAAAGCACCCAGAATAATATTAAAGTCAAAAAGGCTGCAAGGGTCTCTGATATTTTGAATCCTTTATAATGAAGCTTGCTTAAAAATCGAACAACTGGTCTTCCTATTAATGAAAGTACTGCTGAAATTAAAATATAGGTTACAATAGCACTGAAGTACCAAACCAAAAACAAAATAAGTAGGGCTCCAATCCCTAGCAGAATATTTTTTGTTGTCCCCTGAACTCGAATCATAATGTTTTTTTTACAAATATATTGGTTTATTCAAAACAATTTAGGAAAACGCTATTAAGAATTCGTCTAATATTAACTTGCTCAATTCTGACAAATTTCAAACAGTAAATTTATTATAAACAGAGACTTAGACAAAACGTATTTTCTACAATTATAAAACTAACTTTTCAATATTATAGTTAATTACTAATTGGTAATTATTGCATATTGTTATATAAATAAATCAAATAGAAACTTATTATCTTTTTTTTTTGATAAATTTGCTTTTTGCAAGATCTACGATAGATGAAAAAATTAAGACTGAAGGCACTGGTCGTTGATGATGAAAAAGCAGATCGTGATTTGCTTTGTTATCTTTTAAAAAGCAATTCGGGAATTGGGGAAATACATGAAGCGGGTAATGTTGAAGATGCCCTTTTCAAGTTTATTGACATCAGCCCAGATATTGTTTTTCTTGATATTGTTATGCCTGGAAAATCAGGCCTCGATTTTATTGAACTGATAAAAAAGCGCAATCTGGCTACTAATATCATTATTGTAAGTGCTTACAAAGATTCTGCAATTGAAGCGATCAGAAGCCAAGTATACGACTTCATCTTAAAACCCATTAATGAAAAAGATCTAAGCTCCTTGATCGAAAAATATCGGGTACATAAGAACATGAATATCAACGAAAAACTTGACAAGGTTCTTAATAACATTGACAATGGATTAAAACTGAAAATATCTTCTAAGAATAGTCATATACTGATAGATCCGAATGATATTTTATATTGCGCAGCTGAAGGCTCTTACACTGATATTCATTTAACTAATGGAAGTATTGAGTTAGCGAATACTTACCTTGCAAAAGTTGAAAAGATGCTGGAAGATTTTCGATTTTTCAGAATCGGGAGATCGACACTAATCAACCTGGATAAGTTATGGAAAGTTAACAGAAATGATAACTCATGTGTATTGTCTGCGCTGGAGAAAAATGTTAAACTACGGGGATCAGCAAAACAAATCAAGTTGCTTTGTGAAATGAATTTGAAGTAAAATGATTGAAGACAAAATAACATCTATGATTATTGACGATGAGGAAGAAGCTATTTCTTTACTGGAAATTTATCTTCAACCCTTTCATGAGATTGATGTGATTGAAAAAACCACCAATCCACAGAAGGGGATAAAACTCATTCGTAGGAAGATGCCTAACATTGTCTTTTTGGATATTGATATGCCTGAGATAAATGGTCTGGAGGTCGCTCAAATGATAAAAGACTATAAACTAGATACCGAAATTGTTTTCACAACTGCTTATAGTGAATATGCTTATAATGCGCTAAAGGTGCAACCATTAGACTACCTAATAAAGCCATTTGGCCCAGAGGAATTAATCTCTGTTATTAATCGGTATAAAACAAAAACGAAACGGAAAGAGCTTGAAAGAAGAATGGACATTTTTGTAAAAAACAACAAGTCCAATCCGAAAATTAAATTTCCTACCCGTTCAGGAATAGTACTACTTAATCCTGATAACATCATGCTATTACGGTCGGAGAATAATTATACGCTTATTTTTACCACCGATGATAATTCGGAGCTAATCACCTTGAACGTTCTAAAGGTGATTGACATGATCGACACCCCCAGTTTTGTAAAAGTAAATCGTTCTGCTTACGTAAATCTGCAATACCTTCGAAGAATTGAAAGAAAAAGAAGGACATGCATCCTCCAACATAAAGATGTTAGTTTGGAAGAGCCCCTCAATAGAACAGGGTTGTCGTTTTTCGAAAAATTAAATTGTTTCCCGATTACCTAGTTATTTTTTTAATAAAGCATACTCCAACAATTCACTAATCGTATTTACGAATCTAAATTTCAGTCCTTTTAAATACACTTCTTTGATTTCCTCAATATCCTTTTTATTGTCGGATGACAACAGAATTTCTTTAATACCAGCTCGTTTAGCAGCCAGAATCTTCTCTTTAATTCCGCCAACAGGTAACACTTTACCTCTAAGGGTAATTTCTCCGGTCATCGCTATACTTTTCCTTACTTTTCGTCCGGTAAAGATTGATGCCAACGAGGTAACCATTGTAACACCGGCTGATGGACCATCCTTTGGAATTGCACCTTCAGGAACGTGAATATGTACGTTGTTCTTTTCAAACATTTCTGGTTTCACACCTAACTCAATAGCATGTGATTTCAAGTATTCCAAAGCCAACATTGCAGACTCTTTCATCACTTCACCTAAATTACCCGTCAATGTAAGACTACCTTTTCCGGCACTAAGACTCGCTTCAACAAAAAGAATTTCACCACCATGAGCAGTCCATGCAAGGCCTGTAACCACGCCAGGAATATCATTTCCCTGATAGTTTTCTCTATTGTATTGATTCACGCCAAGGTACTCACGGATATCCTCTTTTGTCAATTTTTTATTGAAATCTTCTTCAAAAGCAATCTTCTTCGCAATTCGTCGAATTACCTTAGCCAGTTTCTTGTTTAACTCGCGAACACCTGACTCACGTGTATAATGCTCGATAATGTATTCAATAGCTTCCTTAGGAAAAGTAACCATTCTTTTTCCTACCCCGTGTTCTTCCAATTGCTTTGGAATCAGGTGCCTTTTTGCTATTTCAACTTTTTCTTCAACGATATAACCACTTACATCAATAAGTTCCAATCGATCCCTCAATGGAGCAGCAATGGTATTCAATGTGTTCGCCGTTGCAACAAACATCACCTTTGAAAGGTCATATTCTATTTCAACATAATTGTCGTGAAATTCGGTATTCTGCTCCGGATCAAGAACTTCCAACAATGCAGAGGCAGGATCTCCATGAAAATCCTGAGAAACTTTATCGATTTCATCAAGAATGAAAACAGGATTTGAGGATTTAGCTTTCTTAATGTTTTGCAAAATCCGCCCGGGCATGGCTCCAATATACGTCTTTCGGTGTCCTCTAATTTCAGCTTCATCATGCAATCCGCCTAAACTCATGCGAATATACTTGCGATCTAAAGCTCTAGCAATGGATTTTCCCAATGAAGTTTTACCAACTCCAGGAGGTCCATACAAACATAGAATCGGGGCTTTCATGTCGTTCTTCAATTTCAGAACAGCCAAATGTTCCAAAATCCGCTCCTTCACCTTTTCTAACCCATAATGATCTTCATCCAACACCTTCTCAGCATGTTTCAAATCAAAATTGTCAGTTGTATATTCATTCCAAGGTAACTCCAACAATGCCTGGCAGTATGAAAACTGCACGGAATATTCTCCGGCAGCCGGATTCAATCGATGCAACTTGGTTACTTCTTTTTCAAAGTGATTTGCGACCTCCTCAGTCCATTTCTTCTCTTTCGCAGCTTCTTTCATATCTGCTATTTCCTGCTCAATCGGATTTCCACCTAATTCATCCTGAATGGTTTTCATCTGTTGATTTAGCAAAAATTCTCGCTGCTGCTGATCCAAATCAGTCTTTACTTTCGACTGAATATCACGCTTCAACTCAAGCATTTGAACTTCCTTCACCAAGTACGATATCGCTTGAATACCACGCTCTCTAATATCCGGAATTTCGAGCAATGCCTGTTTTTCCTCAACTTTCAGGTCTGTATTTGAACAAATAAAGTTGATTAGGAATGTAGAATTTTCAATGTTTTTAACTGCAAAAGTTGCCTCAGGAGGCACATTAGATGAGTATTGTGCAATTTTAATCGAAAGATCTTTCAACGAACCAACAATCGCATTAAACTCGGCACTTTCGTTCTGCGGAGTAATTTCTTCCAATAACGTAACCTTTGCTTTCAAATAGGGAAACTCTTCCTCATATTCCAACGTCTGAAACCTTCTTTTCCCCTGGATAATAACAGATGTAGTTCCATCTGGCATCTCCAATATCTTTAATATCTGTGCAACCGTTCCCACCTGGTACAATTCAGCAGGTGCAGGATCGTCAACACTGGCATCTTTCTGAGTAACCGTGCCCAATAGTTTATCACCACGAAAAACATCTTGAATTAACTTAAGCGACTTTTGTCTTCCTACTGAGATCGGAATTACCACTCCCGGAAATAAAACAGTATTGCGTAAAGGCAATATTGGCAGTACTTCAGGCGCCTGAAAATTTTTAAGTTCTTCTTCGTTGCCGTCCGCAATTATAGGAATCAATTCAGTTTCATCTTCTGGTAGTCCGGTGTATATCATATCTTTCATGAAATTATCTTTATGCTCGCCCATGATTCTTACTCTCTTTTCAATTGTGACAAACTGTCTGTTTGCCTTTTCTTTTAAAATCGCATCAGTCTATGTCAATAGCCATGCCAAAGGTCATTTTGTCTTAAAAGCGTCTAAAAGGAACTGATTGTTCAAACACCTTTTGCAAAATATCCTGATCTATAATGGTGAGTTCTTTTCCTCGTCGTGCCATTACCTTTTTCGCTGTAAAAAAAACAGATTTAAGCAGATGAGTTTTATACCCTCCGGCACCACCATCAGCAAAGGATGGAACAAACTGCCTCGGGAAATTAGCTCCATGGATATTACACCCTACTCCAACAACAGTTCCTGTATTAAACATGGTATTGATGCCAGCTTTTGAATGGTCGCCCATAATTAACCCGCTAAACTGCAGGCCTGTTTGCACAAATCGTCTATCAGCATATGACCAAACCTTTACTTTGTCATAGGTATTTTTGAGGTTAGACACATTCGTACCAGCACCAAGGTTACACCATTCACCCAAAACTGAATGACCTAAAAAACCATCATGCCCTTTATTGGAATACCCCTCGATAACCGACTGATTTATTTCGCCTCCAACCTTTGAAAAAGGCCCAACAGTTGTTGCACCATAAATTTTGCTTCCCATGTTCACTACCGAATGATCCAGCAACGCAAATGGTCCTCTAACCAATGAACCTTCCATTATTTCTGCGTTTCTACCTATATAGACAGGCCCAGCACTTGCGTTGATACTTGAAAATTCAATTTTGGCACCTTCCTCCACAAAAATATTTTCAGGATTTGCCAAATGATTGGATGTATTGATATTTTGTGATTTTCGTCCTTTTGTAAGCAATTCAAAATCCAGCTTTAATTGAGCCCCATTGTTCTCGTGAATATCCCATGGAAACTGGATGAAAGTAACTTCATGTTCGAGTTCATTCCAACTCAAATCGACTTCATCAATATTCATGGTTGCAACCTTATCTGCAGATACAATTGCCGCAACAAACTTCCCATTCGCCTGAAGCCCTTCTCCCAACTCTAGCTTTAACACTTCACCTACTAATTCATCACTAGCACAGACTGTTGAATTGACTAATAAATTTTGACTTTCGACATGACAAGGGAATTTACTTTGCAAATACTCTTCTGTTTTCCAGGAGTAATTGCCAGTAATTCTTTTTTTCCACTTTTCCCTTAAAGTTAGAATCCCAATCCGCAATTCAGAGGCTGGTTTTGTATAGGTAAGAGGAAGTAAACTCTGGTGATTGTTCCCGTCAACTAAAATTAAATTCATGGAAGCAAATTTGTCGAAAATGTAAAGAAAAAAAAAGCTCCGCAAAACGGAGCTTTTAAATATATCGTAAAGATCTAATTACTTCTTACGGTTATCCATGTGTTTTTTATAACGATTCATGAACTTATCTACACGTCCAGCGGTATCAACAAGTTTCATTTTACCAGTATAGAATGGATGAGAACTGCTTGAAATTTCAACTTTCATTACAGGATATTCCACGCCGTCAACAACCTCGGTTTCTTTTGTATTAACAGTTGACTTAGTCAAATAAACTTGTCCATTTGACATGTCTTTAAACGCAACTAAGCGATAATTTTCTGGATGTATTTCTTTTTTCATTGCTGATCTCTTTTTCAACATTATTTCAATCGGGTTGCAAAGATAAATATACTTGCGTAATTTCCAAAGAATTTCATTTATTTATTCGTCTTTTTCACTCCCAATTATTGGAGCTCTTTTGTATGGTTTACTTTGGTCAAATAAATAACGCATGGTATAGTGGGTTTTCACATGCTTTCCGCCAACCGACTCATAAAGTGAAACAATTTTAGGATTAAAATCTCCGGCCCACGATAATTCCACCTCTGTATATTGAGGTTTCTTTTTCATCAATTTATCCTGATGCCAAAAAATGGCCGATTCAATTCCTGACTTCTGGAATTTTGGGATCACCCCCATAATTAAGATACGAGTTCTGTTAATTACCTTTTTCTTCTTATAATACAAGAATTTTAAGGTATTGATAAAATTCAACTTACCATTCAGTTTTTGCAGAATTTGATTAATATCCGGAATCATCACAAACAAAGCAATTGGCTCATCTTCGTGATAGGCAAACCAAATCATTTCAGGATCAAGAACTGCTTTTGAATCTTTTAAGAAATCACGCAAATCCTGCGGGTCTAGTGGCTTAAAGTGCTCATGAAAGCGCCATGCTTCATCATATATATAGCAGAAATCTTTTATGAATTGGTCCGTATCGTCGTAATTAAAATGCTTAAAGCTATATCCCGGCTTTTGTGCTACCCAACCAGCTATCTTCCAAAAACGTTCAGGAAAAGGAACCGAATAATCCAAGTGATAACTAAACTGTTTGAAATATAACTGAAATCCATAGTTCTCAAATAACTTCTGGTAGTATGGTGGA
Organism: Sunxiuqinia sp. A32; assembly: GCF_052690465.1. Taxonomy (NCBI): domain Bacteria; kingdom Pseudomonadati; phylum Bacteroidota; class Bacteroidia; order Marinilabiliales; family Prolixibacteraceae; genus Sunxiuqinia; species Sunxiuqinia sp. A32. The sequence goes on along the minus strand of NZ_JBQYLI010000013.1, from coordinate 49,438 downwards.
TTATAAGGCATTCCATATCCCTGGGGCATAAAACCATCAACCAAAAGCCCCCAGTTCATATAATTCTCTCCAAAATTAACCGGCCCGTCCATCGCTTCCATTCCCCGCTCTGCCAACCAATTTTTTGCTGTATCAAACAGCAATTTCGAAACCGACTCATCATCAATACACTCATAATACCCACAGCCACCGGTTGGTTGCTCAAATGTTTTTGCTTTATCATAATTGATAAAAGCTGCAATTCTGCCAATTGGTTGCCCCTGATTATCCGTAATTACCCAACGTTCAGCTTCACCGTGCTTAAATGATGGGTTTTTATCCGGGCTAAAAGTATTTTCAATCATCCCCTGAATAGGAGCAGCCCAATTCGAATCATTTTTATAAATGATATGTGGTAATTGGTGAAAAAGCTTTATTGTTTCTGAGTTGTTTACTTTGTTTAATTGCATGGTTACGTTTAAGTTTTGCGGTGTAATATACAACATTTAAAAGTTGAAATCTATGACTTTCTATCAATCCTCAATAATTGGAGAACGATGGAATTCTTTTTCCCTGTCGAATAAATAGCGCAATGTTAGGTGAGTCTTTTCATGTTTGCCACCAACTGCTTTAAAAATAGAAATCATTTTTGGATTGAAATCACCTACCCAACTCAACTCCATTTCATTGTACCAGTCCTTTTTCAACAGAACCTGTCGAAGTTGGTAAAAAATTGCTGACTCAATACCTGACTTCTGAAACTTTGGAACGACTCCCATCACCAAAACCCGACAACGACTAATTACCTTTCTCTTTTTGAGATAAATTAGCTTCAACAATTTCAGCAAATTCAATTTACCGTTTCTGAAGTGTTTGAACAGTTGGTTTAAATCAGGAACCATCATAAAAAAAGCAATTGGCTTACCATCATGGTAAACAAACCAGATGAATTCTTCTTCAATCATCATCTTCGACTGCTTGATCATATCCTTTATTTCCTTGGGATCAATCTTCTTAAAATTATCATGTTTCTTCCAAGCCAGTTCGTAAATCTCGATAAAATCATCAATTAATTCATCTTGTTCTTTCAGGGTAAATTGCCTAAAACTATACCCCGGCTTTTTAGAAGTCCATTCCGCTATTTTCCAAAATCGTTCCGGTAAGTCTGGGCTGGTGATATTTAAGTGGTAGCTATATTGTTCGTAATAAGTTTTAAAGCCGTAATTTTCAAAAAGAGCATGGTAATATGGTGGATTATAATTCATTCCAAACCCTTGCTGCACAAAACCATCAACAAGAAGTCCCCAGTTAAAAAAGTTTTCACCAATATTAATTGGGCCATCAGCAGCTTCCATTCCCACTTTTTTGAGCCAACCACAAGCAGTATCAAATAATAAATTCGCCGACTCCTGATCATCAATGCATTCAAAAAAGCCAATACCACCAGTTGGTTGATCAAAGCTATTTGCATACGCATCTACAACAAATGCTGCTATTCTACCAACAATCTTTCCATCTTTTTCGATTAACCAGCGAGAGGCCTTTCCATTCTTTAATGTATTATTTTTTTGCGTGTCAAACAGAGGTTCTACCATCATCCGCAATGGCGGAACCCAGCAATCATCATTCTTATAGATGAAATACGGAAGTTTGTGAAATGCGTTGATGGTCTTTCTGTCTCCTACTTCAATAAGATTCATAGAAATAGTTTTCAAAAGTTGTCCTCGAAAGTAGTTTTTTTAAGTATAAAATAAAAACAGGGGCAAAACCCCTGTGACATATGAAAATATGTTATGAATTTAAAATTAATCGCGACTTGCCAATTTTGACAACAAGCGTAAAATTTCAAGATATAACCATACCAAGGTTACCATTAAGCCGAATGCTCCGTACCATTCCATAAATTTCGGAGCGCCGGAAGATGCCCCTCTTTCAATGAAATCAAAATCAAGGATTAAATTCAAAGCTGCAATGACAACGACCACCAAGCTAAATCCTATCCCCAGAGTACTATTTCCATATAGAAAATTAAAACTAGCTCCGAAAAAACTAGCAATAAAGCTTACAAAATATATTAAAGCAATACCTCCGGTGGCAGCAAGAATACCCATTCGAAACTTCCCCGTAGCTCTTATTTTCCCTGAGCGATACAAGAATAAAAGGATAAAAAACACCCCAAATGTCAAAGCTACCGCGCGTATTACCAGACCTGGATACATCGCTTCAAAAAAGGCTGAAATGCCACCTAAAAATAAACCTTCAAATACAGCATAAATAGGCGCAGTTATTGCGGATCGCCGGGGACTAAAAACCGTTATTATTGCAGTTATAAAGCCACCGATACCTCCTCCTAAAATCCACGGTCCAACTACTGAAAAAGCATTCTCCGGAGATGAAAAATCATACGCTCCAAAAAACTTCCTCCAGGTAAACAATGCTGCAAAAACTAATATCAACAGCATAAGCCCGGTTTTATTTACAGTTCCTTCAATCGTCATTCTATCTTCTTGAACACCGACTTGCGCGCGCTCAAAAACAGCCTTTCCGAAAGCCGGATTCGATGATTTTGTCAAATTCATATTCTTCAATTTTTAATGTAAAAAGTATAGACACGTTTATCAAACTTGTCTGGGATAATCAACAATCCTGCCACAAAAAAAGTCTGACAAAATTTCAAATAAATGTTAAGGCACACGGCTAAAGCTACAATTCAGCAATATCTTCCAGTAATATTTCAGCGAGCTTTCTGGGTTGAGTCTCCTCCAGATCTTTCACTAATTCAAGAAACTTAATGCATGATTCCTTTAGTTGATCGCTACGGTTTGCCATAATCAAAAGTGATCGGTAGAGAATTTGCCCCAGTGCAGGATCTTTTGTTAGTGGCAGAATCACCTCGAAAAATGGCTCAAACATATCATCAATGGCCTTTTTATCAACCATAGCCAAACGCCCCATTAAGTGAACACCGGTATGTCGAACTAAATGCTTTTTACCACGGCACCATTCCAATGCCTTTACAAATGCGAATTTTGAATACGCGTATAAATTGGCAACCGACTGCTCTGCAATTTCACTGGTTTCAAAACTTTTTGTCCAAAAATCCATCTGTTCTTCTGTCAGCTTATCGGGCTCATCAAGCAACGTTGCTAAAATCATTGTTTCTCGCCATTGCTTGTTCCATAATTTTAACGCCAGTAAATGATTCCTCTCGTAGCTTTTAGCCAATTCACGCAATGAAATAACAGACGCACCCCAGCTTATTTTATAAACCATGCCCATCGATTTCATTTGAGCAACAGTTTCGCCATTCTTTAGTCCCCTAATTCTTGCTAAAATCTCACGAAATTGCTTTTCAACCTCAGGATTATCAATAAGTATTTCCATCTCAATAAATTACAAACTCAACTATATAAAACACGAAAAACAAAAGTAGCGAATAGATCAAGTGCCAGAAAATATTTTGATACTTAGTTATCGGAATGTTAAGATACCTCTGCACGCCCGCAATTAAAAATCCCTTTTCAAACAAGTAGGCAAGCACTGTAGCAAAAGCCACACCTTTAATTCCCCATACAGAAACAAACCACAAACTCAACGAAACATTAATCACCAATTCTAAAAATGAAGCCCATGCTATGATTGAAGTCTTTTTCAACCCAACCAAAATAGTTTGCGGGAATAATAACCGACTTGTTATGAGCAGTAAATACACGTTAAAAATGGTTGCACTCTCTTCAAATTGAGTATTAAAAATAATTGGGAAAAGAAAATGAGAAAGCATTAACAAAAGAGCAGAAACCGGAAATAGATACCTCGCCATTTTCAAGGACTCACTTCGTATTTTCTGCAATAATTCCGGCAATCGATTTTTAAATGAAAATTCTGGCAACATAGCGAAGCTAAATGCATTCGCCAATAACAAAACTAATGGTAATTCTCTGGCTCCAAATCGAAATACGGCAAAAGTAGCTTCATCAAATTGAGAAGTAACTATAAAACCATCAACATATTGAGCGGAACCACTTAAAAGCGTAGATAGGATTAACGGAAAAGATAACAAAAGAAGCTCCTTGACGTATGGTATTGATATCTTTAGATTTCTATGGTTTAACATTAAAAAAACCAAATACACATATCGAAGGAAAGCACTAAAAAGCAATCCGTACAAGCTATATTCAATAGGTTTTCCGAGCACTGCTGGAATCACAACGGCAAAGAATAAGACAATAAAATTGATTACCCCGTATTTAATGATTTTACTTGCGTGATCTCGAATAAGAAAATAATACTCAATCAGATTAGCGGGAATACTGAAAAACAAATAAGCCAACAACAACAGCAGATAGCGTATTTGCAAATCCGAAACAGAAACAATTACAGACAGCCCATTTATCAAATAAAGCATCAAAATTGTCATCAAAGTGAATATGCTAATCACCAAAAATGAATTAAAAACGACATTGTGAGCTTCGATTTCTTTTTCTTTGGAAAGTGCCAGCATTCCTTTTATTAATCCGTTTAACCAAAAAAAGCTGACAGCACCCGAAAGAAACAAGAATAGTTCATACGCCCCAATATCACTCACTCCCAAACTTGTTTTAGTGAAGACCACACCAATAAAAATATAAGTGGTATATCTAAACAATTGGAATAATTGCAAGGAAGAAATATTGGATAATTTCATTTTCATCTCGTAAATCTACAAATAAACACAAGTCTAATTTATCTCAATACCATCTTTTATTTTAACACGATCCCTCATAAAATTAAACTCAACACTAGATTTATGCTTTGCTAATTCAGCAAAAGAAACTAGCATAAATAAAAAATGGAGGAAGCTCCATGCTTCCTCCATTATGTTTTTTATCAATCGACTCTTCTATTTATTACTTATTTTGATAAAATCTCTTTGTGATTTCATCAAATTCATTGAATGAAGAATCAGATTTTTTGTTTCAGTCACAATATTCAAGAACAAGATTGAATTCTTAGTATTCACTTCTTTATTCTTAATTCGCTTAATTTGAGACTTCTCAATCAGCGTAAGGCGCTCAAGAAGATTATCCCTCTGTAAAAATAAATCATCAAGCTTTTCATACTGATCTTCTTTTACCAAATGCAGTGCTAAATTGAAAAACTCATCCAATTGTGAGCTAAGATCTTTAAGCTCTTTAATCTGTGCTTTTATGAACGGTTTATGATGATTCTCCAAGTGATTATGCATTGGCTCAACAAGGAAATTCAGCGAATGCATCACTTCTCTTTGATAATCGACAATTTGCACATAACAGTGACCGCTATCCATCGATTCCTGCTGTAGCTTTTGAATAATTGTAAATACTCTTTCTTTCGCTTTCCTTGTTTTCTTATTAAACGCCTTATTCATATCCATGCATTCCTTCAAACTGGAACGACTTTCCTGAATAAAACTCTCTATTCCGACAGAATATATCTGATTTGCATTAATAATTGTGTTTACGACCTGCTTTTTCGTTTTCTCAATTATCTTCTCTGACTCATCTTGGCTTTCCTTCTCCTCTTCTTCTTTTTCTTTCGCACGCTTTTTGAAAACAATGTAAGTTCTTCCAACCATAAGAATGGCTACAAGCACAAATACAAAAATCATAAACTTGCCACTAACAACAATTATCCAGGCTATTACAGCTGCAACTGAAAATGCAACTAGTGCAGTTAAAAACCAACCACCAATCACAGCAAAAACACCAGATACTCTATAAACAGCACTTTCACGATCCCAAGCCCTATCTGCTAATGACGTTCCCATAGCCACCATGAAAGTCACGTAAGTTGTCGATAACGGAAGCTTTAAAGAAGTACCAATTGAGATAAGAATACTTGCAACAACCAAATTTACAGATGCTCTAATCTTATCGAAAGCAGGTTTTTCGCTATCAGAAATATCTTGAACTTCCTTATTTTCTTCAAAACGTTCATCCAATTTAGTAACAACAGCGTTAGGAAGTATTTTTCTAAAGTTCTTATTTATTTTCACTGTTGACCTTACAATTGCTCTTGAAAGAACTGACGATCCAAAACGCTCATCACCTTCACCCTGGCGTGATAAATCAACCGTAGTAGCAACAACTGATCGTGCTTTTTTTGAAGCTATCAGCGTAATTATCATTATCAACCCAGCAATAACCAACATGTACGATGGTGTTGGAACTTTTCCAGCCAATACCCCCATCTCGAATGAGTCGGGCGACATCGCACCATTAGCAGTCCAATTATTAAATGATGCAAATCCAGCGAGAGGAACTCCAATGAAGTTTACCAAGTCATTACCAGCAAAAGCCATGGCCAGACCAAAAGTACCAACCAAAACAATCACTTTAGGAATGTCAATTTTAAATACCCAGTAGAGTATTTGAAGTAAAATTGTCCATCCAATAAAGCTGTAAATCAAAATTGAAATCATATTTGTTTTCAACAACTCTACAGTTTCCTTTGACATGAAAGAAGCTCCTTTTGCTCCCTTAATAATCATGAAGTAGGTCATTGCAGCAATAGCCAATCCCCCAAATATCGCCCCATAGAACTTTAGAGTTTTATGTTGACGAAACGAAAAGACAATCCTCGAAATATATTGAACGATAGCACCTACAATAAATGCTATAAATACAGAAAGCAAGATCCCTGAAATAATAGCCAAGGCCTTACTGGAATTAATGTATTGTGAAAGTTCTGCTAATGAATGTCCCATACGACTGATCTTCACTACTGAAACTGCAACCGCAGAACCCAATAATTCAAATACGATGGAAACAGTTGTTGATGTGGGCATTCCCAATGTGTTAAACAAATCCAGTAGGATTACATCTGTTATCATCACTGCCAGGAAGATGATCATGATCTCTGAAAAGAAAAACATGTCAGGATGAAAAATACCCTTACGTGCAACTTCCATCATCCCACTGGAGAACGTTGCACCAACAAGAACACCGAGGCTGGCCACTGTAAAGATCAACCACTTTGGGGCAGCTTTTGAACCAATTGCGGAATTTAAAAAGTTTACCGCATCGTTACTTACACCAACCACCAAATCGGATATGGCTAATGCAAATAGGATTACTACTAAAATAAGGTAGAATTGTTCCATCATATACTTTTAAGATTAACGGCCGCTAAAGTAATAGCTCACACCGATCTAAAGTATTAAAAAATTGTTAACTAACCATCATTATACCGTTAATGAATTTGACCGACAATTTTTACTATTTTTAAACCGACAAAAAAATCAGTATGAAAACGTATTCTCCAAAAAGGCTAGCGATATATCTGGCCCAACTACTAACAATATTAAGCGTAGCATTTATTATTTTCTTCCTATGGATTGACACAACATTTTATTTCTACCTTATATTGATCGCTGTCTACTTTGGCTTGGTCTTTTTCATCATGAATTTTGTTTTGAATAAATATGTCAACGATAAAATTGATCCACTTTACAAAATAATCAGACAAATCCCTGTCAAGGAAAAAAAGAAGAAATCAAAGCCCACGAAGCAAAAAAACATCATTGCTGACACTAGCTTCGACGTGGAGGAATGGGCAAAAAATCAAACACAGGAAATTGCACGCCTGAAAGATATGGAGCGTTACCGTAAAGAATTTGTAGGAAATGTTTCACACGAATTAAAAACTCCAATTTTTAATATCCAAGGGTATATATTAACGCTCCTTGAAGGAGGTATTGACGATCCAAAAATTAACAAACTCTATCTAAAACGTACTGAAAAAAGTATCGACCGGATGATTTCAATTGTGGAAGATTTGGAATCAATCAACAAATTGGAGTCGGGTGAGATGAAGTTGAATTTTGAAGAAATTGATCTCACAAAAATGGTCGAAGAAGTCATAGACATGGAAATGTTAATGGCCAATGAACGTAAAATTCGATTGCAGTTTGACAAACCTGAAAAGCTTGTCAAAGTTAAAGCGGACAAAAAGCGTATCATGGAAGTACTTACCAATTTGGTTGCAAATGGCATTAAGTATGGGCAACGCAAAGGATATGTAAAAATCTCCTTTTATGATTTACACGACAATATCATGGTGGAAGTCACTGACAATGGGATTGGTATTGAGAAAGAAAATCTTCCCCGAATATTTGAAAGATTCTATCGGGTTGACAAATCCAGATCGCGCGAACAGGGAGGGACAGGCCTCGGACTATCCATTGTAAAGCATATTATTGAGGCCCACGAGCAAACAATCAATGTTAAATCAGTGGTGGATGAAGGAACAACTTTTACCTTTACACTTGAAAAAGCCAAATGAAAATGGTAATTTCCCTGTGAATTCAATATTAAAAAATATTTAACATTCCTTTTAAGCTATTAAACTACTTTAGCAGGTGTTAATATAACCGATATGAGTGATAATAAATACAAGATTCTTTTGGTAGATGATGAAGTCGATATTCTAGAGTTCATTAGTTATAACCTCGAAAAAGAAGGTTACAAAGTTTACACAGCACAAAATGGAGTCGAAGCAATTAAAGTTGCTGAAAAGAAAACTCCGGATTTAATTATCCTTGACGTTATGATGCCCGAAATGGATGGCATTGCAGCATGTGAAGAAATCCGAAAAATACCTTCATTACAAAATGCAATCATAGCATTCCTCACAGCTCGTGGTGAAGACTATTCACAAATTGCAGGTTTTGAAGCTGGTGCTGATGACTATATAACCAAACCTATTCGTCCAAAAGTATTAGTAAGTCGTGTAAAAGCGTTGCTAAAAAGAAGTGGAAGCACAACAACTGCAACGACTACAACACCAGAAAGTAGCAATATAATTTCCATCGGTGATTTAATCATTGATAAAGAAAGATACCTGATCAAAAAAGATAATCAGGAAATGATTCTCCCCCGAAAAGAATTTGAATTACTTTCCCTGCTTGTTTCAAAACCTGGCAAAGTTTTTACTCGCGAAGAAATTTACTATTCAGTATGGGGTGATAATGTGGTAGTTGGCGATCGTACAATTGACGTTCACATCCGTAAACTTCGGGAAAAAATTGGAAATGACCACATCAAAACTTTAAAAGGAATCGGTTACAAATTTGTTGATTAAGCGTAATCCATATTTCAAGGCAATATTTTGTAATTCTTTCTGTATTTTTGCTTAAAATCATAGGTAATGAAGACCAAATACATTGTACTAATCTTGATCATTGCTATTGCAGCGTGTGAATCAAAAAAAGATAAAGTTGTAGACCTCGAAATAGATGTGGCTCCTCAAGACACTGTTCAGGTTGTTGAATCCACACCACAACCTGAGCCGGTAGTCGAAATTGTTGATGAAGGAGTAAATCAGGATGATCGCTATTTTCTCATTATAGATTCGTACACGGTTAAAGAATTTGCAGAATCTTGGAATAAAAAATACAGGGATCAGGGATTCAAATCTGATTTGGTGATGAAAAATGAAGATGGCTATTATCGTTTAGCACTGAAATCTTTTGACGACCTGAAACTTGCAGAAGAAGCACTTGCCAAGCTTCAAAAAGACACTGAGTATGAAAATGTCTGGATAATGGTTAAATAAAAATCAACACCAGGTAATTCACCGCAAATCCGAGAAAATAACCAGCGTATATTTGCAACGCATTGTGTTTGTTTAAATGCAAACGCGATGTTCCAACCAATCCTGCAATAATAATTAATACCCCAATCAATAAGGAAGTATTGATTCCCATTCGAAAGGAAAGGGCTAATATTGCACCGGTTAGTCCGCCAATTCCAGCCATATGATTGCTAATTTTCCATTTCATTGAAATTAGCATCAAAAGAACAATAATAAGAATGGTGGAAATAAGAAAAATTCGATAGACAGGATAGACAGGAGCCTTTCCCAGAAAGTAGTATCCCAGGAAATAATAAACAGAACTGAATAGCAATGGAAGCACCCGATCGGTGCTTTTATTCATTTGGCTATCAAACTTCGGACTCATTGACAGCAAGAACAGACTAATTGAAGGCAATAAACAGGTGCTCAAGAAAATTATTAAAAAGATAAATTTTTTGACTTCAAATGACATCAAAGAAAAATAAAATCCCGAGTTCATCAACAGGAGATAACCAAAGGTCGGCACTAATAAGGGATGAAAAGCAACTGATAAACTTTTGGCTATCGCCTCTTTTGTATTCATAATTCTATAATTCTTTTCTCAATCGTGCAACTGGAACTCCAAGTTGCTCACGATATTTTGCAACAGTTCTTCTTGCTATTGGGTAAGACTTTTCTTTTAATATTTGTGCCAATTTCTCATCTGTGAGTGGCTTACGTTTGTCCTCATTGTCAATACATTCCTCAAGTATTTTTTTGATTTCTCTGGTTGAAACTTCCTCTCCGTTGTCTTTTTGCATTCCTTCGGAGAAAAAGTACTTCAGTGGAAATATACCAAAATGAGTCTGGATGTATTTGCTATTTGAAACCCTTGAAATGGTTGAAATATCTAAGCCTGTTCTGTCGGCGATATCCTTTAGAATCATTGGTTTCAGCTTGGTCTCATCTCCCTCTTTAAAATATTCCTTTTGCAAGTCAATGATCTCCGACATGGTAACTAGCAAGGTATGATGACGTTGACGAATTGCATCGATAAACCATTTTGCTGAGTCCAGCTTTTGCTTTACAAAAACCATTGCATCCTTTTGGTCCCTCGATATGTTTTTCTTATTCATAGTATACGATTTCAACATATCAAGATAGGTTCCATTCATTTTCAAATCAGGAACATTTCGCTGATTAAGAGACAATTGAAGCTCCCCATCAATATTGTCAAGAATAAAATCAGGCACAATAACCTGATTCCCTTTACTCATTGGGTTACTATATGAGCTACCCGGTTTAGGATTTAATTTTAAAATCTCGGCAATAGCCTCTTTTAGCTCCTGTTCTGTAATATCGTGTTTGTGAATGATCTTATCGTAATGCTTTTTCGTGAATTCTTCGAAATTTTCAGCAATTATTCTCGCGGCCAAACAAGTCGTATCTGTTCCTTTCTTACGTTGAATCTGAAGCGTTAAACATTCCTGAAGGTCACGAGCTCCAACGCCCGGAGGATCAAAATCCTGAATAATTTCCAGAATTTCATTAAGCTCCTCCTCACTCACATTCATATTCATTGAGAAAGCAAGATCGTCACTTATCGCGAACAAATCACGACGCAAATAACCATCTTCATCAATATTTCCAATAATATATTCGGCTAGTTGTTTCTGAGTTTCATTTAACTCAGCTAAACCTAATTGTTCCTGAAGAAACTCATGAAAGCTAACACCGCTGGAAAAAGGGATATCTATCTGTTTATCGTCTTTCGAGTAATTATTGGAAGAAAGGCGGTAGTTCGGTACATCATCATCATCCATGTAATCCTCCAGGGAGAATTCATCACTCTCGTTGTCATTTGAAGAATCACGCTCATCATCGTCACTCTCTGCCACATCACCTGCCATTTCAAGAACAGGGTTTTCCTCCAACTCCTTTTTAATTCTTTGCTCAAGCTGCATAGTGGGTATCTCCAAAAGCTTGATCACCTGAATTTGTTGCGGTGAAAGCTTTTGAAGCAATTTCTGCTGTAAGCTGAGTTTCTGTGATGGCATACTATCTAAGTTTCTCCAAAATTAAAATTTTTATGCGAACAGAATACTTTAATTTACCAAAAAGAGGATACAATGTATCATACATAAAATTAAAGTGAACTTCCTTAGTTGTGAGATAACCTGAGTAAGTCGAGTCTGAATTATATCCTGAGAAACTAAATTGAATTTTCGCTTTTCAAAAAAAAAGCCCCTCAAATAAGTCAGGAAAAGCTTATTCTGCTTTGAAGATTAAACCTTTCTGATTTGTGTTTCTTTTTCTCTTTTTCTTAAAAAAAGGAAGATAATAAATACGGTCATACTTCATTTTAGGTCGAAAAATGTAAAATGAAGCCCCGAATGAAATGCCAATGAAGTCGGAAACAGATGGTGCAACTATTGACACCAAATTGTCTGAACTAATATACGCCTGCCCCGAATTCCACTTATAAAATATCCCAAGTGGAATATTAATAAATGAATTTCCATAAGCAGAATAGCCTGAAACCAACGTAAAACGCTTATCTAATCTATAATTTGCAGTTAAGGCAAGACTATTGTAGCTTAACTCTCCATATTTTACAAGTCTGTCCACAAGCCCAAGATGCAAGCTAGAATTCACATGATAGTTGGTGCCAACATAAAACGAGGCAGGTATTGCTCCTGAATATTTCGCATCACTAACCTCCGGTACTCCAAACAAATCAGAAATATCATCTTCCAGAGAAACATCAGTATTCCGTTTAGAGATAATATTAACTCCATCAACGCTCGATACCAAAACATCACTAGGGTCCAACTCATACGCACCATTAAAAACCATCTTATGCAAGTTATTGTTCCATTTAATATTTCCGAGATCAATAACACTTGCTGATACTTCCCAATATGGATTTATCATATATTTCGCCCCCAAATCAAAGGCAATACCAGTATTTTTAGCATTCATCACATAATCAACCATCGACTGGGTAGCAAACGGATCCAAACGAACAAACTGACCATTTGAGTCTGTAATCCGCTTGGCAGGTACTGAAATATCTAATGTCCCTTGGGAAACAACATAGAAATTGCCCTCGCTTTCAACAGCAGATGCAGCTACCTGTGAAGAAATAAAAGATTTCCCAAATAACAATTTTGCTCTGGCTCCTATTGAAAATTTGTCCTCGACAATTTCTTTTGAATAACCCAAACTATATTCCCGAAAATGAATAGCCTCGGCCGGAAATTCCTGAACAAAATCAAGTCTGGTGGACAGGTCAACACTATTCATTAAAAATTTTGAAAGTTCACCTTTAAAATCAACCATTAATCGAACGTGATCTTTAATTACGAAGCTAAACGAGCCAAAATCATCATGATATCCAAAGTTTAACAAAGCGGCTTCTCCGTGTTGATAAAACAGCCGTTTATTCACCATACTTTTAAAAATATCCTTCATTCCTTCATTGATCTCGTCAAAGAACAGCAGGTCCGAAACTTTTCTCAATGCCTCTTGATCATTTAAACTAGCACTCATCCCAGCCAATGGGAAAATGCTGAAGGTGAATTTTTCGTCTGAAGATAAAAAAGCCGGATTATAATTGGATGAATTAAAAAGCTCATGCGTGTTATACATCACCAAACTTGATTGGGATTTCCCAATTGAGTATGACAATAGAAAAATTAAAAGAAGGGAAAATATGTGCTTGACAAAAATCACTTTCATTCCTTAAAGGCTTTTTTGTGGCATTAATTCTATAAAATAAACCCAATTGGTCAAATTTTATATCTTCGACTCTTAACTTGTTTGTTATGTACCTAATAACTGTCCAACCGCTAACTATTCAACTGCGATCCTGATTTTTTATTATCAGTGACAGATTAAATTTCATTTAACCTTCTTTCAAATAACAAACAGCATATCCCCGCTTTGTAAGAACTTTCCTAAAATTCAGCAGTTTTAGGAGTCCGTGGGAATGGAATTACGTCACGAATATTACCCATTCCAGTTACAAATAAAATGAAACGTTCAAAACCCAATCCGAAACCAGCATGCGGAACCGTTCCATAACGACGAGTATCCATATACCACCACATTTCTTCTGCAGGAACATCCATTTCATTCATACGTGCTAAAAGCTTGTCGTAATCCTCTTCACGTTGCGAACCACCAATTATTTCGCCAATTTGTGGAAACAGAACATCCATTGCCGCAACTGTCTTTCCATCGGCATTTTGTTTCATGTAGAATGCCTTAATGTCTTTTGGATAATCAATTAAGATCACTGGCTTTTTAAAATGCTTTTCTACCAGGTAGCGCTCATGCTCACTTTGAAGGTCAGTTCCCCAATCTACAGGAAATTGGAATTTACCCTTTTTATATGGTTTTGAATTCTTTAGGATGTCGATAGCCTCGGTATACGTGCAACGAACGAAGTCATTATCAACAATGAAGTTCAATTTCTCAACCAACTCCATTGAACGTTGATCCTGTGGCTTATTTTTCTCTTCCTGCTGCAAACGGTTACTCAAAAATTTAAGATCGTCCATGCAGTTTTCCAGTGCGTATTTGGTTAAATATTTTAAGAATTCTTCTGCCAAATCCATGTTATCTGTCAAATCATAGAATGCCATTTCCGGTTCAATCATCCAGAATTCAGCCAAGTGACGAGTTGTATTGGAATTTTCAGCCCGAAAAGTAGGCCCAAACGTATAAACTTCGCCCAGCGCAGTTGCTCCAAGCTCGCCTTCCAATTGCCCTGAAACAGTCAGGTTTGTTGGTCGTCCAAAGAAATCTTCAGAGTAATCCACTTCCCCTTCCTCAGTCATAGGAGGATTTACTGCAGGCAATGTAGAAACACGAAACATTTGCCCTGCCCCTTCTGCATCCGAAGCAGTGACAATGGGCGTATGCATGTAGTAAAATCCCTTGTCGTTAAAATATTTATGAATCGCAAAAGCCATAGCATGGCGAATACGAAACACAGCACTGAATGTGGCAGTACGAAAACGCAAATGGGCATTCTCTCTCAAAAACTCTAAACTATGTTTTTTAGGTTGAATAGGATATTTTTCAGGATCAGCTTTTCCGTAAATTTCAATTTCAGTAGCATTTAACTCAACAGCCTGACCACTTCCCTGAGATTCTACCAAATCACCAGTTACTGCCAACGAAGCGCTGGTATTTATATCTTTTAAAAAGTCTTCTCCAAATTTCTCAACATCAGCAACAACCTGCAAATTATTAATAGTAGAGCCATCATTCAACGCGATGAAATTTACATTCTTGCTACCACGTTTGGTTCGTACCCATCCTTTTACCAACACTTGCTGACCTTTTTGGCTTCCGGTCAATACTTCTTTAATCTTAAGTCGTTTCATGTTGTTTTAACTTTTGCAGATTTTTTATCGTTATGCTTAAATAATGAAAGGCAAAAGTACATTTTTCTGCTGAAAAACATGAAAGATGAGACATGAAAAACCATTCGAGCCGAAAAGATAATTTTGATATAATTTTCAAATTAAAAAATACGAAAATCAATGCCGTTTGCTCATAAAAAAAGTCTGCCTTTTCAGACAGTCCTCAGTATTTGGTTTTCTTCCCCATAAAATTCTAACATCCTCCCTGGACGCCTTTCTTCTTTTTCTTTTTTGAAATAGACGGCAATGGTGCAGGAGCACCTGCTGTATTCTCTGCCGGCGCAATTGCTCCACCGCCTAATGCAGAACTAGCACCTTTTCTAAAGTCATATTTGGCAAATTCCTCATTTGGGCTGCCTTCTGCAGGTTTCTCAGGATTCATTACTGTCTCTACCCAGTAATTCAATCCACCTTGCAAAACATAGTTATTTTTGTATCCTAACTGCCGAGTAATCATCCATGCCTCATTTGCTTTGTTGGAGCTGTTAGAATAGAACACATTCAACTTCACATCCTGATTTAAATAATCAGCATAATCTTCGGAAAGCAAATTTTCAAGTGGAATATTGATTGCCCCTGGCAAGCTAAACTTTTCAAAATCTGTACTGCTTCGTACATCAATCAATTGCAGGCTTGGATCTTTTTGAACCAACATATCTGCAACCTGATCCGGATGAACGAATTGCAAGCCTTCTTTTACTTCATCCAACAGTTGTTCTGCAGTCAGTTTATAGGGTTTCGTTGTATTCTCGGGAACTGCAGCTATAATCATTCCCAAAGGTATTATAACACTTGCTAATATTAATCTTGGTCTCATGCTACTAAATTTTACTTTTGGTTAATTTGATAATCAGAGCGGGCAAACTTCTTCTCAGCCCATTCACCAACCCAAAACATGCCCAGGGCAACCAGAACAATCAAGAAGGTAAGCATGCCTCGTGATAAACCTAGCCAATCACTTAAAAGAGGATTTCCCATAAACTGGGCTTTGTAAAATCCTTCCCAGATAGGATAACCTTCGGCAAAAATGAGTATTCCAAGGAAAATTCCTCCAATGAATGCCAATGCATCAAGTTTTCCAATTGCAGCAGCGCAAAAGGAAGTTCCGGGGCAATATCCTCCAAGGATAAAACCTGCCCCCATAATTACTCCTCCGCCAATAGCCGACCATAAGAACGTAGGATTAATATAAATAAAGCTTAAATCGATCCATCCAAAAAGGCTCATAAACAATAAACCAATGCTTCCGGTGATTGCAGCAGTAAAAAACACTTTTAGAACGGTAGTATCGTAACCATAGAACATTCCAGCCAACCTGCGACTGGATGAAAATCCGTTGCTTTCCAATACGAAACCGAAGCCGATTCCAATTAAAAAGGCAATGAAAAAGTTTGTATTTGGAGAAATTATTTCGTTTACAATTAGTGGTCCCATAATTTATAATTGAATGAGTGATTTACTGATTGATTTCATTTTAAAGCCAAAGTTTTCTGGCGAAGTAAGCTAACGCAAATGCAGTTCCGAAAATAGCTGCCATCGTAACAAACCCTCCTGCTGAAAGAACAGACATTCCGGTCAAAGCAGATCCACTGGTGCAGCCTCTCCCCAATTGCGAGCCAAAACCAAACAGAATTCCCCCTAATACAGCAAAAATAATTCGAATTTTGCTTGTTACGTTTGGTCCTTTCTCAACTTTAAACTTTAAACGTCCAGCAAGTGCTCCGGACAAGAAACCACCGACAAGCACTCCCAACATCTCAAATACCAACCATGATTTTAATGGATGAGCATGAGCCGCTTTATACTCTTGATAAAAAAGTGCACTTTCAGTATGGGAAGGAGCAATAGTCTCAATCCCCGCAACAAGTGCCGCCTTAGGCGCACCGCTGGCTCCAAGCCCACGACCTGACACCCAGAAAGCTACAATTAGCACCAATCCCAGCAATACTCCGCCAAGATATGGATTCATATATTTTTTAGGTTCTTTCATATTATATTGTTTTTCAATTTGTTTTTTACTGTCATCCTGAACTTGTTTCAGGATATATAATGGATGGAGATTCCGAATCAAGTTCGGAATGACCTGTCGACTACCTAGTACAACCAGCGGCTCATTTGCCCGGCGTAAGTAATTATAAACCGAAGCATCAAACTCCCAAAAAGAACTAACACTACCGGAATATAAACTGGAATTTTCTTGTGTCTCAATTCCATTATTTCGAGGATTGCCGGCAAAACCATTCCAATAACCACTACAAAAATCCAAAACGGAGCAGTATATGGCCCTCCTAAAAACATATCCACCGCATCAATCTGCACCTGAGTACTGGCTTTAAACCCCATAAACATGTGGATGACCAAAAACAACTCAATAACAATCAATAGAAGGTCGATCTTGGAAAACAACCGACGTTCCTTCTTACTTTTTGCAAATAAGATGATGGCTGCAGCACCAGCTGACAGACCTGATGTTAAAAACAGTGGCCCCAAAATTGAGGTATTCCAGAGTGGTCGGGCATTAAAAGCCGATAATAGGATACCGGTGTAAATACCTAGAATGATCGACAACGTCGCAGTCACCCAGGCAAGTCCTTTCTTATTTTGTAGAAAAAAGTCATTCAATTCAACCAAAACCACATTCTTCCATTGCCATTTCGGAAAAAATTCCTGAATATGAATAGACACCCAAATAATTGAGATTGGAGTAATTGCCATTAAAGTCCAGGCTCCCCATGACATTGGCGACTGAAGTTTTATAGTTGTGTAAAGCTGCCAAAAATAAAGTTTATGACGTAAATCAAGAAACAAAGCGCCCAAGCCAATGACCAATAAAAATGGGACAATGATAGGTGCGCGGCGCACAGCTCCAGCATATTTTGATTCTCTTCCCAAAATCACATAAAGCGAGGCAAAAAACAGAATACCTGCTGCTAAACCACCCAAAAAAAGATAAAGGGGAATTTGCCAGTGCCAGATTTCCAAATGTGGATCAATGTTCGGGTTTAACCGTCCGCTGGTAATAATTTCTTCTCTCATCTTTTCAGTTTTAGATCAAATAATAAACCTGTGGTTTTGTTCCTGCTTCAGGAATTAAGGTTTTATATTTTCGTTTTTTCAATACTTTAGAAACATCGCTGTTTGGATCATCCAAATCGCCAAAATACATGCATTTAGTTGGGCACACAGCCACACATGCAGGTTGCTGCCCTTGCTTAATTCGATGATCACAAAATGTACATTTATCAACGTATCCGTCAGGGTGGGCATAACGTGCATCATATGGACAACTCGCAATACAAGCACCACAACCGATACATTCGTGAGGGGTTACTTTTACGATGCCACCATCTACATAATGACTTGCGCCAGTAGGACAGCAACGCACGCATGGAGAATTATCACAGTGATTACAACGCTCTGATCGAATCTCGATCTCCAACTGAGGATATGTTCCATCGGTTACCTCAACGACCCAGTCGCGACAGTAACCAATTGGCACATTATTTTCTGTCTGACACGCTACTACGCAGTCTCCGCAACCCACGCATTTTTTCGTATCAATGGCCATTGCATATCTCATGATTGCACCTCACTTTCTTTTTCAAATCGAAATGTCACAAAGTTTCCGCGCATTCCTGTTCCACCCATTATTGGATCCATTAACACCCGGGTTATTAGTTGTGAATCGCTGGCGCCTTTCCCAAATGCACGACTCAATTTTTTGTTTGCATGTCCAAATCCGTGAACAATATAAACCGAATCAAAGCGGATGCGTTCAGTCACGCGAACTTTCACAGCGAAATCAGATACCACGCCATCCTGGTTTTGCAAATAGATAGGCTGACCACTCGAGAGTCCCCATTGTTTTGCGACCTTTGGATTTACCCAAACTACATTCTCATCCATCAAATCAGTAAGATTTGGATTGTTTGAAGTACGACTAAATGTATGCATTGGTGCTCTACCATAATTTAAATGATAGTATCCCGCTGGAGGTTCCATATGAGCATTGTAAACAGGCATCGGATCAAATCCTTCTTCAGCTAGGACTGTTGAATAAAGTTCAATTTTCCCTGTATTTGTATAAAATTCTACATCTTCACCATCCTTATAATACAAACCACTATACTCCCGAGGAAAGTTTTTAACTCCTATTCTTTTCATTTCTTCCAAAGAAGATCCAATTTGTTTCAATTCCCAATCCAACTTTTCTTCAAAAGTCTCCCATGAAAAATATTCCTCCAATCCCATCTTCTTGGATAGTTCTTTTGCCATCCAATAAGCAGGTTTTGTATTGTATTTTGGTTCTGCCGCGGGCATTCGAAGTGCAATGTTTGGTTCCCTCCCCTGAACAATTCGAAGGTCATCCCAACGTTCGAGATAAGTACACTCTGGTAAAACAACATCTGCATAACCGGTAATCTCCATTGGCATGGTATCAACTACGACCATGAAATCAAGGTTTTGAATTGCTTCCAAGGTCTTTTTCTGATCAGGTAATGTCATGATCAGATTAGTACCATTTACAATCCACGCTTTGATACTGCAATCAAGGTCAGGCGATGGAATTGTTGCGTCACAAACCCCAGAGGCCAAGGCAAGGTCTGCCAATTTATATTTTCCCCCCATTGCGTCACGCCAAGTGCGAGTTGGTTTTGGAAATGGCGGATGTGGATGTGATGGCACCGATGCTTTCTCAGGCACGTAAAAACCTCCTCTTCGTCCCCATGATCCCAACAATGCATTTAATATAGCAACTGCTCTCAAACGTTGCGTGTCATCTCCATACCAGGTGACATGTCTTCCTGGGTGAATAATAACAGAAGGAGAAGCATTTGCCATTTCGCGAGCAGTTTCCCGAATCACGTCTGGCTTAATTGTAGTAATTCCATATGCCCACTCAGGAGTATAACTTTTCACATGAGCTTTTAACTGCTCAAATCCATAGGTGTATTTTTCAACGTACTCTTTATCGTACCAATCGTTTTCAATAATGACATTGATCCAGGTAAGCAGTAAGGCGATATCTGTTGCCGGCTTAATCGGCAGCCAAAACTTTGATTTACTTGCTACTGTAGAAAACCGCGGATCGACAGTGATGATAGATGCACCTTTGTCAATAGCATCTGACATTTCCTGAACCTGCCCATTGTGCATGTTTTCACCTAAGTGAGAACCGATCAATACCAAACAACGGGTATCGCGAATATCTGTTGGCTCAGGAGAATTTAATCCTTCTCCGTAGGTAGCAATAAAGGCTACTTCTCTTGGTCCACGACACTGCGCATAAGAAGGAGCAGCAATATTACCAGAACCAAATGCTTTTAATAAATCACCTAAATAATGACCTCCCGAACCGTGAGTAAACAAAGCAGTACATTCAGCGCCATGTTCATCTTTCACTTTTTGCAGCCCTTTTGCAACTACATCCAATGCTTCGTCCCAACTTGCTTCACGGTAAGTTTGATTTCCATTTTCATCGGTAACACGAATGAGTGGAGACTTCAAACGATCCTCATCATTGTACATTCCAACGCCGCCGGTACCGCGAGGGCAGAGCCTTCCGTTGCAATTCGAATCATCATCGTTACCAATTATCTTTTTGATTTTACCATCTTCATCTTTATAAACCCAACCTGCACACTTCCAAAAACAAACCTCACAATATGTAGGAGTTCGTTTTAAATCCATTGGACCAAAATCGCCCAATTCTGAATTCGAATAGGGTGGAATTGTCGATCGGAGTTGTTGTGCTCCAAATATAAGTCCTGCAGCACTTAATGAAGAAATTTTTATAAAATCACGACGTTTTTGAGCCATGTTTTTTTTGTTTTGTTTATTAACTGCAAATTTAATTTAATACGAATATTTATATATATAATAAAGTGCATATCTATATATTCGAAACCAATTTAGATTTAATATAAATATGCATATATCTTAATATATTGATCCTCAATTCAATTACAAATATTTGCTCTTTATTTAAATCAAATACAAATTACAATATTCGAATAATAAATTCGAATGATTTAAAAAATATATCAACCTTAGAACAAAAAAAGCGCTGGATAACCAAATCCAGCGCTCACTCTCAAACAGCACAAATCCTAGGTGAATATTATCTGTGTTCCTTCCCCCCCAGACATCGCATAAAATTCACCGACAGTAATAATATCTTGAACATGTTCCGTCAAATCATCTTTTGTGAGCTTAAACATGTCTGCTGCTAATTTACAGGCATATATTTCACCACCTCCTGCAGTGATCATATCAAAAAACTCATCTACAGGTGGAATATCCAGTTCATCCATTTGCTTTTTCATCATTGCTGAAACACCCGCCTCAACTCCCGGAATCGCACCAAGCAAAGTTGGGAAAGGCAATCCTCCAGGCATTCGCATTGCCGGATTTCCAACAGTACCTGTTTTAAGCTTATTCATCTGTTTTTTTGTAATTGCATCCAGCCCAAAAAAAGTAAAAAACAGTTTTGCCTCAATTCCTTCCATTACCGCACCATTTCCCATAATCAATGCTGCATATACATCTTCTATTGTTCCTTTGGCACAAATGATACAAACTTTTTTTAATGGGTAATCCTTTGATTCGCTCATTGCTACATCATTTAAAATTAAACACAACTGCTTGGTTTTGGAATTCCCGCCAAACGTGAAGATATCTTCAATGGTCCGCCTGGAAAAAGTTGATACAATCCTTTAATATCAACAATCCCTGATTTCCCAACTTTACGAATCGTTAGGGTTTCGCCTGAAGCTTGCTTTTCGCGCAAAAAGTTTAATACCTCAATGTGCTTATCAGTTAATTCAATGCCTGCTTCTGCAGCCAATTCATTAGCCACATCCAATGTCCAATCAGACATATTCACCAAATAACCATCAGCGGTTACTTGTATAGTCTTTCCTGCATAATTTTTCTCTGCCATTTTCTATGATTTTAGTTTATTATTTTGATGTTAGATTTCTCATAAATACGACCATAAAACCCATTGCCCTTTTCATTTCGGGTTTTCGCATTTCTTTTAGCAATTGCCAAATGGAAAATTGTGGAACATTTGCCGTATCAATACTACCATATACTTTAATTGCATTATTGATTGCGTTCATCATTTCGGGCTGAGTCATAGACTTTACTGTTTCCATAATAGACACCACATTATCTGCCAAGTGTGTTACATCCTCCGGGCTATAATGTGAGACAATGTTGTCAAAAACCCGTCCAGTTTCACGGAAAAATTCAAAGTAACCCCGTTGATCCAATTCGTGCATCTTATGGGTAAACTCAATAATTAGCTCGTTCGCAATTGGAGAAGCATCTTTCATAAAATCAGCCATGCTTTCAAATGCTTCCAATGCTTTGCTCATATTTTCAATATTACGAAGCAAACGAAGTCCTGCACTTTTAAGTTGGTCCGGATCAAGCTCGACCTGACGGTTTTCCAATTCCTCAACAGCTGTATCATACACGTCCTTTCCAACAATAGAAAGGTCTGCAAATAAATCCTCCAATTGATTCGTTTTTAAGCGCTGCTCATTCACATATTCAAGCAACAAATCAACCTTTTGATTCAATTCCAGTACTTGTTGTTGTAATGCTTTTTCTTCCATGCCTTACGAATTGACGTTTTTCTTGCCAGCCATTGTCATCAATGGCTCAACCGGTAACTCTTTCCCTTTCAGTAAAATGTGCCAATAAATCCATCGAAACATGATCTTTCCATAGTGATTTATCTTCGTGTTTTTAAGTAATCCAAACGGGCCAATTCCCGGGAGAGGAAACGTACCCGGAAGTGGTTCTGTATCATAATTAAAATCGATTAGTGCACCTTTGCCAAAACCTGTTTCGATATAACAATTAGCGTGTCCATCAAATTCAGCAAGCAATGGACGTCCTTCAATTGCACTCAACATATTTTCAAATAAGATTTCTCCTGCAAAATGAGCAACACTTCCGGCTTTTGATGTTGGCAAATTTGCTGCATCACCAATTACAAAAATGTTTTCAAAAGCTTCAGATTGAAGGGTCTCCTTATTCGTTGGAACAAAATTCATATCATCGCCCAAACCACTTCGTTCAATTACTTCTGAGCCCATATTTACCGGAACAATAGTGAGGACATCGAACGGTATTTCTTTTTCATCATATGACTTAATCACTTTTTTATCATTGTCAACACTTTCCAAATAGAAATCAGGAACCACCTTGATATTCTTTTCATTCAGTAACTCGCTCAGCATTTTGGTAGCTATCGGTTTTGTAAATGCTCCGGGAAGCGGAGTTACATAGGTAATATCGACTTTGTCACGAATCCCTTTCTCTGTGAAGTAGGCATCAGCTAAACAAACAAATTCAATTGGAGCAACCGGACATTTAAAAGGAAGTTCCGAAATACACAAAACCAATTTTCCTCCTTCCCACTGTTTAAAATATTTCTGAAGAGCCACAGAGCCTTCAACAGTGTAAAAATCAAATATCTCTTTGTACCAAAGTTTATCCTTTAATCCGGGAGTTTCCTCAGGGACAGTCTGCGTGCCTGTTGCGATAATTAAAAAATCGTAATTCAGTACTTTGCCACCCTCAAGCAACACTTTATTCTCCTCCCCAATGATTCTTTCAATCCTGGAAAAAATGGACTTTACTCCTGCAGGAAAAAAATCGGCCTTTGGTTTTATTACATCCTGTTTATTGTATATTCCAAATGGAATAAATAAAAACCCAGGCTGATAATAATGAGTTCGGTGTTTATCTACAATGGTAATCTCCCAATCATCCCGATCCAAAGCTTTTCTCAGTTTATTTGCCATCATTGTGCCGGCAGTTCCAGCACCTAATATTACAATTCGTTTCATCGGTTTGCATGTTTTATTGTTCGTTGTGAAATTAGGGAGGGGTGTCAACAACAACCAATAAACCAATATGATAATTATCACGTTATAATATTTATCACATGAATTGACTATTTTAGGGGATGGAAAAGAGGTTGGTAAAATGAAAAAACACAACTGTAGCTGCGAACAATGTCAATTAAAATCACTCTTCTTTTCGCACGTGACTGAAGAATTTTTAGACACGATCTGCACGAATAAGCAAGAGAAGAATTATGAAAAAGGAGAAATCATAATTAGTGAAGGTGATCCTATCCTCGACTTTATTTATTTAAAGAGTGGATTGGTAAAACTTTCCCGTAAGAATGGTGAAGAAAAAGACCAGATTATTAGTTTTGCAAAGCCTTTCGATTTTGTCAGTTTGCTCAGTGTTTTCTCATCTGACACTTATAATTATTCAGTAACTGCAATTGAAGAATCGGTCACTTGCGTACTTGATTTGCAAGAGGTTAAAGATATGGCACAGAAAAATGGCCAATTTGCATTGGACATGATGAACCGGATAAGTTCTGCAACTGATCGAATCATCTTGGACAATATGGAAATCAAGAAAAAACATTTACGTGGACGAATTGCTTATATCTTACTATACTTTTCAAAAACAATATACCATGACAATGATTTTGCATTACCAGTATCGCGAAGAGAAATTGCTGAATACATCGGAATGACCACCGAGAATGTTATTCGGACCCTGTCTGAATTTAGAAAAGACAAAATTCTCAAGATTTATGGAAAGGAAATTGAAATTATTGACATGAAAAGGCTCGAAGATATATCAACTCACGGTTAATATAACTACTATTAATGAGTCTTGAATTTCTATCTGGAAAGGTCCTCTGGAGAATTAAGATTGTAAAATATATCTGGAAATTGACGAACAAGCTTTTGAGCTTCAAATACAAAAACATTCTTCTCTTTAATGATTTTCCGAAGTTTTAAATCGTCAGCTTTAATTTTTTCTTCAAAAAAAGTACTCAGACGTTTATGGTAGATTCCAGCCAGTGGCTCAATCCCTTTGCTGTGAGTTGGAATAATGGCATCCTGATTTGAAATTTCATTCATCATCTCAACAAACAACTCCTTTTGTAGAAAAGGAGTATCGCAGCTAATTACAATATTCCAATCTGTTTCAACTTTCTTTAATCCAGCTTCGAGTCCTCCAATTGGTCCACAACCTTGAAAATTATCTGAAACAA
Organism: Sunxiuqinia sp. A32; assembly: GCF_052690465.1. NCBI lineage: Bacteria > Pseudomonadati > Bacteroidota > Bacteroidia > Marinilabiliales > Prolixibacteraceae > Sunxiuqinia > Sunxiuqinia sp. A32. Next base: position 24,349 of record NZ_JBQYLI010000013.1, on the reverse strand, counting down.
CCTGGTTACCAAAACCATCATATCCAGATTGATTTGAAATGATAAGAATTTCACTACAAATTGGGTTCAACAGTTTAATAGCATATTCAACAAGCTTCTTTCCATTGAATTCCATCAAACCTTTATCCTGCCCCATTCTTGAGCTTTTCCCTCCTGCCAATATTATTCCGGATATTTCCATTTTAATTGCAAAAAATATTCATCAAATTTGTAAAAAATTTATCGCTCAAAAAATAAAAATGTTATATTTGCACCCGCTTTAGCATATAAAGCAAATATGGTGGTTGTAGCTCAGTTGGTTAGAGCACTGGATTGTGGTTCCAGGGGTCGTGGGTTCAAATCCCATCATCCACCCAAAAAGAAGCTCTGTTGTTATCAACAGGGCTTTTTTATTTTCCACCAATCGCAGCTGAACTAAATCAATTTTATAACTACAAAATAAAATTCATTTTCTTTTAATCAAATAATTTATATTTTTACTACAACTGATAACTACACACTATAAAAACATTAATTCACCCTATGTATCAATCACATTTTATCACAGATTCTTTCCTTATCATATTTGAGCATTACAAATATTTAAGTTGCAATTACTCTACTAACTTATATAATTACTCACCCTTTTAATCAACTATTATGAAAATCAAATTCACCCAGCTGATTTATTTATTTCTTTTCGTAGGTATTATTCAATCCTCATTTGCACAAAAATCACCCGTGAAATTTGGAAAAATTAGTGCGGAAGATTTTGAAGATGAATATTGTCCGATAGATTCAAATGCTCATGCCTACTTTATATTTGACAGCGGCTGGTCTAGATTTGAATATGCAAATAAGACAGTTGATACAAGGTATGCCGGTTCGAACAAGGGATTTCAACTATTATTTAATCGCCATTTCCGAATTAAAATAATTGATGACCAAGCTTTCGACTGGGGAAACATTGAAATTCCGTTGTATCATGCGGGAAAAGGTAAAGAGGAAGTTACACGAATACGGGCACTAACTTATAACCTCGAAAATGGTAAGGTAATAAAAACAAAGATTGAAAAAGATGCGGTCAATACCGAAGAATCCAGCAAATATTGGGACATTGAAAAACTTGCGATGCCAAACGTAAAAAATGGATCAATCATAGAAGTTGAATATACAATCAAATCTGATTTCTATTTCAATCTACGAGAATGGTTCTTCCAGCATTCAATCCCCTCATTAAGTAGCCAGTATGTAGTTGAAATTCCTGAATATTTTAAATACAATGTATCCCAAACAGGTTATTACCAAATTGTAGCTGAACAAAAAAGCCGCAATAGGAAACTGGAACTAACATTTAAAGAAGGTGATACCGGGGGACAAAAATACAATCAGACATTTGACTACAAGGAAAATGTTTACATATTTGATGGCACCAACATACCGGCATTTCCGGAGGAAAAGTTTCTTAAAACTGAAAAAAATTATTTAACGAAGGTGGATTTTGAATTGCAATCGACCCAATTTAATCATGGAAAAGTAAACTATTACACAACCACTTGGGAAGAAATCGATGAGGACCTCATGGACGAAGAAAGTTTCGGGAAAGCTCTCACTCATTTAAATTATCTAAAAGACGATGTCGAAAAACTCAGGAACCAAGAAGTTGAAGGTCTTGAGTTAGTCTCCATGGCCTTCAACCATATAAAAAAACAAATTAGCTGGAATGGCATTTATAATAAATATGTAAAAACTTCTTTATCAAAAGCATATAAAGATAAGACCGGCAACTGTAGCGAGGTGAACCTAAACTTGGTTGGCTTACTAAGAGAATTGGGTTTTTCAAGTAATCCAGTAATTTTAAGTACCAGAAAAAATGGGATAATTGTACCAACCCATCCTTCAATTAGCCGTTTCAATTATGTGATTGCTATGATTGCTCTAGACGGCAACACCTACCTACTGGATGCCACCGACCCTGATTCTGAAATCAATCTACTTCCGATAAGATGTTTAAATGACAAAGGAAGAATTATTGGTACTACCGGAGAAAAATGGATTAATCTAATGGACTATATGACCTACGAAGCATCATCCAATTATTCATTAACAATTGGAGAAGACCTTTCGGTCACAGGGAAAGCCTCACTCAAACTTGATGAGTATGCAGCATATCAGGAAAGAAAGGAGTTTGGCGAGTCTAATACGATACAGGAATACGAAAAAAATAAAAATGAAGAAAAGAAAGACTGGAGTATTAAGAATCTAAAACTTGATGGTATTGATTCAAGCAAGGAGCTTATAATGAGCTATGAATTTGACATTGATAATCAAGTCAACAACACAAATGAAATGGCTTATTTTTCTCCAATGGTAGATCCATTTTTTAATGAAAATCCATTCAAACTTGAAACCAGAGAATTTCCTGTGGAATTCAGTTATCCCTATAAAATTCAGCAAATCTACACGATTTCACTCCCTGAAAATTACGAAGTTAGCGAACTCCCTGAAACACTAGTTGCTACTTTACCAAACAATGATGGAAAGTTCATGTATCAGGTTAAAAAGTTTGGAAATGGCCTGCACGTTAGTTCAGTCTTCATGCTTAATAAAAGTCAATTTCTTCCCTCAGAATATGATTTCCTAAAACAATTTTTCCAATTGGTTATCGATAAACAAAACGAGTTCGTGGTTTTAAAATCAATCTAAATGCATAAGAATTTAATAGTACTCCTTATCCTTGTTCTTTCACAATTACACGGTTTCTGCGATAATAATTGGAATGTAAATCTTATCAGCGATTCATTGAAATTCGAGGCAGATGCAGTTGTTCGAAACTACTCAGTAAAGTATCACAGATCATCGATTGATAAATACTCGATGGATGTTCACTATGTCGTAACTATACTCAACAAAGGAGGTGCATCAAGCGCACAGCTACTGATAAACTATGATAAAAACTCAGCGGTAGATAATCTGGAAATCAATTTATATGATGAACAAGGAAATGAAATAAGAAAAGTCAAAAAGAAGGAGATTCAAGATTATGCTTACAACAGTAGTTATACCATGTTTAGCGATAATCGAGTAAAATACTTTAAAGCCTCCAGCAATATTTATCCGTTTACATTTGAATATGTGTACACTATTGAATACGATGGTTTTGTTGGAGTAAGGCCTTGGATGCCTCAAAATCAATATGACGTTAGCACTGAATATGCTGAATTAACTTTTGAGGTGCCAATCAAGTATGATATTAATATTAAAGAGCTAAACCACGATTTCGAATTTGAATGCAAAGAAGAAGAGGGAAATAAAATTTATCAATGGAAAGCTCACGATATAAAGGCAATTTCATGGCAACCTATGAGCCCTGATTATCTGGAAATTTTTTCGGCTGTACTAATTTCACCGGGACAAATATCATATGAAGGCTCTGTGGGAGATTTCTCCAGTTGGGAAAGTTACGGCAAATGGGTATACAGTTTAATTGAATCCAGAGATGAACTTTCAGAAGAAACTGTCGCCAAAATCAAAGCAATTACAGATACAATTTCTTCAAAAAAAGAGAAAGTTAAAGCTGTTTACCAATACATGCAAAATAAAACGCGTTACGTAAACATTGCTTACGGAATTGGTGGTTTTCAGCCCATACTGGCATCGGATGTAGACGAAAAAGGATACGGAGATTGTAAAGCACTGAGCAACTACACAAAAGCACTACTTAAATGTATAGACATAGAGGCTCATTACACTGAAATTGGAAATGGATCAAATCAGAAAATTAAATTCCCAGATTTCCCAACAGCTCGCCAAACCAACCATGTCATACTCTGTGTCCCAATGGCAAAAGACACGGTGTGGCTTGAATGCACCAGTCAGAATGTACCATTTGGGTACATTTGGGGGAGCAACTCTGACAGATGGGCATTGCTGGTAAAAAAAGATGGAGGAGAATTAGTGCGTACACCAACCTATCATACAAATGAGAATACTCGCCACTCAACGATTAAAGTCAATTTAGATGCAGATGGAAATGCAAAAACTCATCTAAAAACGGCATTTGAAAACTATATTTTTGAGGATATTTATTCAACAATCAATTCTTCTCCTAAAGATCAACGAAAATCGCTTTTAAAAGAAATTGATGCGAACTCACTGAACATTACAAACTTTGCTGTAAAAAATGAATCGACCGACAGTGCTAAAGCAACGCTGAATCTATCAGGTGGAATAAATAAATATGCCGTAAAATCCGGCAAACGATTATTTATTGAGCCAAATTTTCTGATTGAAGAAAGCTACCCATCAAACATATCGAATGACAGAAAAACTGTTTTTTATCAAAGTGTCGGGTACTGCTATTCTGATTCAATTGTTATAAACTACCCACAAAACATGGAGGTAGAGTATTTACCCAAAATGGTTAATTTCAATTCAGCCTATGGTTCTTATTGTATTAGCTATCAACAATTAGATAAAAATCAACTATTAATATCACGGTTCGTTCAAATCAATCAGGGGAAATTTGAACCATCTGAATTCACTGAAATTGATCTATTTTTAAATAGAATCAATAAACAGGAAAAAGAAAAAATCATACTAAATGGAGTTGGTTAACTCCTAACCTTTCACTTTCATTTCTGACATAGGAAAACCAAAAGTCAGATTATCTGTTTAACTGTAAAATCAAATTATAAAAGATGTACACAGGATTATTACACTTACACAGCGGATTGAGATGGTTGATTCTACTAAGTTTATTAGTTGTTTTAATTAAGTATTTTATTGGGTGGTTTGGGCAAAAACGATGGAACAAATCAGACAATATTTTGGGAGTAGTTTTTACTTCATTGATGGACTTGCAATTATTGACCGGATTGGTACTATATGTCTTCTTAAGCCCAATTACCAAAATGGCCTTTCAAGATTTTGGAGCAGCAATGAAAAATCCAGACTTGCGATTCTATTTGGTTGAGCATCTACTTATCATGATATTGGCAGTAGCTTTCGTTCATATCGGCTGGTCTCGTTCAAAAAAGGCAACCACTGACCGACTCAAATTTTCAAAAACACTATTTTGGTTTGGATTTGCAGCTTTGTTTATTCTGGGCGGCATTCCTTGGGATCGGATCTAAATAATTACGATATTCCTTAATCTCCCTTGCTTAATATACAAGGGAGCGTTATTTACTAAAAGCGAAAATATATAAATGGTTGAATACCTGATTTAAAGACAAATGCGATAGTTAATAAAACAAATACGACTAAAATCCCTTGTGCAATTAGGGTTGAATGAATAAACCACCCCCTAATTTTTTCCTTTAAGGCTGCAGGAAACCAGCTAAGTATCAACCCAAGTAGGAACACACCAATTACTGGCAAATATAATTTCCATTCAGTACCTGGTTGCTTAAGAACAAAGTGATATTTCAGTTGATTAAACATCTGAAGCACAGTCCTAAAATCTTTTGCGCGAAAAAAGACCCAAGCAATACTAACAAGCTGAAATGTGAAGAAAACAGCCAATATTTCTTTCCACCTTGACAGATGATTTCCAATATTAAAAATCTTTCGGGAAGCTTTTTCAATAACTAAGCCAAGACCATGAATTAACCCCCAAATTATAAACCGGATATTCGCTCCGTGCCACAAACCTCCAAGCAACATGGTTATTAATAGATTTGTATAGGTTCGAATTGCGCCTTTTCTGTTTCCGCCTAATGGTATATACAAGTAGTCTTTCAACCAAAGAGAAAGTGAAATATGCCAGCGATGCCAAAAATCGGTCAAACTTGTTGATTTATAAGGCGAATTAAAATTAACAGGAATCTTAAACCCTAGGATCAACGCCAACCCGATTGCAATATCAGTATATCCAGAAAAATCGCAATAAATTTGAATTGAATACGTATAAACCGCGAACAAATTTTCTATTCCCGAATAAGCCAAAGGTGCCTCAAAAATACGGTCAATAAAATTAGTAGCCAGGAAATCAGCAATGACCATTTTCTTAAATAATCCCTTCGAGATAAGAAATACCGCATGACTAAACTCTTCTCTGCTAAGTTGATATTTTTGATACAATTGCGGAATGAAAGATGAGGCTCGTACTATCGGTCCGGCAACTAACTGTGGGAAAAAACTTAAATAAAAGCTAAAGTCTAGTACATTCTTAACCGATTCGGTTTTGTTATTGTAAACATCAACCACATAACTGATTGCCTGAAATGTGTAAAATGAAATTCCAATTGGTAAAAGAATCGAATGTATGTCTACTGCATCCTTCATAACTTGATTTAGCAGAATTCCAATCCAATTCACCACTTTTAAGTCCGAATCGAAAAGTGAATTAAAAGCATCTGTCACAAAATAAGCATACTTAAAATACCCCAAAAGCAACAAGTTAACAGCAACAGCAGTAATCAACCATCCTTTCTTCCGATGCTTTTCAATCAAAATTCCAAATCCGAAATTTGATAAACAAGAAACGATTAACAACGACAAAAAAGCGCCATTCATTTGATAATAAATAAACCAGCTAATTGCCAAAAGATAAATATTTCGAACTTGATTTTTTTTGTAGATGAAAGAGTAAACCCCTAAAAACAAGGTAAACACCAACCAAAATGCCAGCCCTGTATAAAACAAGGGTTCATCTGGTCGGTATTGCCAAATATTCTCAATAGTATGTTGTACTCTATCAAAAATCATTGCACCGTTATTGAATCATTTGCACACTCTTTTATAATCATAGAGGACAACTCCTCTCCTATTATTTCAGCCCCCTCTTTTGAAAAATGCGTGTAATCTTTGCGCCCTAATTCGGGATTTGCAGAAACCCAATTTACCATTCCTCCTGGTCCCCCCATAAAGGCTTCCAAATCCCAAAAAATCGAATTTGTTTCAAGAGCAACCTGCTTCTGTATTGATTTTATCTGTTCTATATTTGAATATGATTTAAACAGTCCGTTTTGCTTTTTTGCCATATCCGAAACACCCACAATTAATATTGGAACCAATGGATAATTTTCTTTTAGAAAAAGAATTTGTCGCTTAAAATACTTCTTAAAATAAAAATAGTCTTCAGAATCATATGGAACCAAGTTTACTCCAAAATGAAAAACAAATAAACCAGGATTCAACTGCTCCATCATCTGTTCGATATAGGTAGTATCAGACCATTCAAAAGTAGGATACGATAGCCCCCTCAAGGCAATATTGTCAACCAAAACACCATTTTTACTTTCAAGAGAAATGCCCAATATATTCAATTCCGTTTCATTGGTAAAGGTGAGTTTTATGTTCTCAGGAGTCCGGTTGAAATTAACATCAAGAACCCCTATTCCATCTTCCTCGGGTAAACTTCCATCATAAACATTCTCTTTTGAACTGGTTATATTTAGTTGACAATTGCCGGTATTCAGGTAATAAATTTTAATCAATTCATAATCTGCTTTCGGATGAAGCGATTGAATTCTTTTGATGCGAAACCAACCACTTTTTTCATCTTCTTTGAGTATCCCATTTTTAAAAAGCAAACTTGGATTTAAGTAATCTTTATCCTGAAAACTCTTTAAGGTCCAATCATTGGAAAGCTCCAACATAAGCTGATGAGAAGAATTATAAAGTTGCTCAAGTGAAATGAAACCAAGCCCTTTCCCCCCATAACGCAATTGTAGTTCTCTTCGCAATCCGGAAGTAATACGATCATTTTCAATTTGCGAATCACCAAAATATAGAATCCGCACAGGTAATTTCTGATCAGCTGCGTTATTCAATTTATTTTTCAAATAATCAAACTTAATCGAGTCGTTAGGTGAATATATAAATGGCTGAGGATTAAATAAATTTTTCTCTTCCTGTTCAGGTTCAATCGTACTTTCAAGCTCGACAATAGAATCAGTATCCTGAATTTTCTCTGAAATATTCTTTTCAATAATCGGAAGTTTGGTTATTGTATCAACCAACTCTTCTTTATTGACGATAACTTCAGAGACAATAGGTTCCGAACTTCTATATTCATTCAAATAAAGAATAGATAAAAAAGTAGCAATTACGAATAAAAGGAATAAAAAAGCCTTTATAGGATTCATTTTGATAATCTAGCTCTGAATAAAAATAGAGTTAAAATCGTGTTTATGCAAATCTACCTCTATCCTGTTGTGTTCTGTTTTGTATTTTGTATATTTGAATGCTAAACCATTTTTTAAACCTAATAAATGTACACGATGGAAAATAATTCACGGAGGGATTTTCTGAAAAAATCAACAGCACTTGGATTAAGCACCCTAATCATTCCAAACTTCTTAAGTTGCTCAGCCAACGACCGATTAAACATTGCAGTGATTGGTGTTGGAGGAAGAGGAGCCGCCAGTTGGACGCAAGTACCGAGAGAGAGCATCGTCGCGATGTGCGATGTTGATGACCGCATGTCTGCAAAAGGATTTGAAGCTTGCCCGGATGCAAAGAAATACAAGGACTTTAGAGTGATGTTTGACGAAATGAGCAATGATATCGATGCGGTAATTATTGCTACTCCAGATCACACTCACTTCCCTGCAGCAATGGCAGCAATGGAACTTGGCAAACACGTTTTTGTTGAAAAACCATTGGCTCATAATATTTGGCAATTAAGAACGATGAAAAAAGCCGCCAAACATTATGGTATTGTTTCTCAAATGGGAAATCAGGGGCATACGACAAATGGTATCAGACTGGTTAAAGAATGGTACGAAGCTGGAGTTTTAGGGCAAGTGAAAGAAGTCATACGATGGGATGGCAAAATCGATTTTGAACATGATGGCTACTTTGGAAAACCAGAGACCTTTCCTCCTCAAGCGCAAGAAGTTCCAAAAGGTCTGGATTATGATCTTTGGCTTGGCCCAGCAGCAGAACGTCCATTCAATAATCTTTATGCACCGAGAACCTGGCGCGGATTCTATGACTTTGGAAATGGCAAACTTGGAGATTGGTGTTGCCACACTTTGGATGCTCCATTCTGGGCACTGGATCTCGGCTTGCCACATACTGTAAAAGCAGAAATAATTGATCCAATTCCAGATCACAGTTTTGTTGCTGAAGAATCGGTTGTCACCTGGCATTTTAATGCAAGAGGAGACAAAGCTCCCGTGAAGATGCAATGGTTTGAAGGAATTAAAAAACCTGATATCCGACCAGAATGGGGTGTTGATGAAATTCCAAACAGTGGAATGATCATGATTGGCGACAAAAAAACATTGATTACCGGTGGTCGACCAAATGACGCCAGATTACTTGTTCCCGATGAGGAAATGAAAGAATTCCTCAAAAATGCGCCAGCACAAACAATCCCAAGGGTTGGAGAAGAGCAACCAGTTCAAGAATGGATTGATGCAATCAAAAACAACACGCTTCCGGGATCAAATTTTGACTATGCCGCCAGCTTAATGGAGATGTCACAAGTAGGCGTTTTGGCCCAACGTTTTGGAGGAACTATTAAGTATGATGCTGAAAACATGAAAGCTATTGGCCGTCCCGAGCTGGATCCATATATTAAAGAACCTGCCCGTAAAGGTTGGGAATACGGAGAAAACCTTTGGACATAATACCATTAAAAAGAAGTAATATCTGATACAATAGATTACCAAAAAAGGGTAGAATTCGTGATGAATCTACCCTTTTTCTATGCTAATATTTTGCTAAATCTACAATTTCTTTATACGCAACCGCTGGCCTGGCTGAATGCTTCCAGATTTGCCTAAGCCATTTTCCTTAATAATATCATTGTTAGAAATCCCTGGAAATTTCCGCGCAATTGACCATAGGTTATCTCCTCTCCGAACAGTATAGTAAACGTATTGCCCATCCGTTGATGCATATGATCCACCGCCGCCATTGCTTTTAACTGTCTTTCCTTTGAATGCTTGCTTTTCGGCAAAGCTCATGCTGTTTACATCGCTATAATGATCTCCTTGCCCCTGTGGTACATAAATTGCCAACTTCTGCCCAACCCGAATCAGGTTGCGGTAAATATTATTCCAATAGCGGAGGTCAGATATCTTTACATGATACCATTCTGAAATAAATCCAAGATTATCACCAGACTTTACCGTATAGATCAATTTATCCATCCCTTTTATATCGGTAGGATGATAAGCACTTCTACTTTGAGGATTTACAATTTCATTGTTTGGAAAAAATTCCTTCCGATTATGCGCAAAAATATCGTCTTCATAATCAATGAAATCAGCAACCTTTTCAATTGGCATCTTCAATATATATGGTTTGTCTGCCTTTGCCGGAATAATATCCATCCTGTACTGAGGATTCAATGATCTTAATTGCTCTATTGGCACGTCAATTTGCTCGGCTATCTGCTTAAAATGCAAATAATCTCTCACTTGCAAGGTATCAGTAACCAATGGGAAATCCGGATAGTGTGTATGCAGATTATGTTCCTGGTAAAAATTCATAACGTAAGCTGCAGCAATAAATGCAGGTACATATCCCCGCGTTTCTCTTGGCAACCGATAATAAATAGTCCAATAGTCCCTTGCTCCTCCAGACCTGCGTATCGCTTTATTTACATTTCCAGGACCACAATTATAAGCTGCAATAACCAAGTGCCAATTCTTATATATCTTATAAAGATCGCTCAAATAACGGGCAGCTGCATCAGTTGCCTTTACCGGATCCCTTCTTTCATCCACAAAAGTCCCAATCTCTAACTTATACATTTTACCGGTTCCATACATAAACTGCCATAATCCAACAGCATTAGCACGTGAACGTGCGACCGGATTCAATGCAGATTCAATAATTGCCATGTATTTCAACTCCATAGGCAAATCATACTTATCCAATACTTCTTCAAAAATTGGGAAGTAGTAATTTGCCAGGCCCAACATAACTTCTACCTGATCACGTCTGCGTTGAGTATAAAGCTCGATAAAATTCTTAACTGTTTTATTAAAAGATAAATCCACATATGATTCAATCGATTGAAGTCGCTGAATATAAATTGAATCCGGCAATGAAACAATTTTGCTGCTGTCAACTTCCAAAGTATTATCATCCAGCACAAAAGCATTCTGGATATACCAAGAATTCAGCATGCTATCGATTTTTTCAGCAAATATATCATTCAGGTTTTCAACCGGATCAACATACTTTTTCTCGTACCCGTTCAAAGTATCAAGCTGTACTACCTGGATAGTTTTCAACCTCCGAATGTTCTCCTTCTTAGTACTTAATGCAAGTACATTTACACTTATTAAGACAGCAATTATTAAGCTTGTAATTTTCATTTTTCTCATAATCTTTCCCTAAAATCTAATCCTGCAATATATGCCCGCCATTGGTTTATTTGCACAATATACCGGGCCTGGTGCCCACTTAAAAGATAAATCATCACTAATATCAAAATCAAAAAAATGTGCATCAACACTCGCATCAATAATATTTATCGCGTAAAACGCAGCTGTTGAAATAATAACCATATCGCGATTTCTCCGAGAATAATCCTTTGCCCTTTTTATCCGGTCTCCCAATTGTTGAAGCTGACTAGGATTATCAAAATCATACCTTCCCTCCAGATCAAGATGCTTAAAGGAATTTGTATTGGGATCATCATCGATTATATCAGCATAAGCTTGCCTATAAACAACATATTGGTCATTATTCCAATCAATAAAATATCCAAAAGCTGCAAAACCTATATAGATTAACGGAGCTTTCCAATATTTCTTGTTGTATATCTGTCCCAAACCCGGCAACACTGCAGAATAAATAGTTGCTTTTCGGGGTGAATGATCCAACTTCTCACGATATACCAACACACTATCGGCATTCGTAACTTGCTGAGCAGATGCACAAAATCCTGTTAAAACAAACAGGATTGAGAATAAAGCTATTTTTAAGTAGTTCAATTTTCTGTTTTTTATGGCCTTTTCCTCTAGTCTTTTAACTTATCCAAAATACCTATGATACGTTCAAGGTCTTTAGGCGTGCTAAAAGGGATAACGATCTTTCCTTTTCCTTTATTGTTAAGCGAAAAATCAACTTTCGTTTTAAAGAATTTACTTAAGTGTTCTTTTAACTCACCATACTCTTCCGGATGTTTTTCCTTAACAACCGGGGAGCTGTTTGTCTCTTTCTTCTCTGATGAATTCAGATTACGAACAATTTCTTCAACTTTTCTAACGGATAATTCTTCTGAAACAATCAGATCAAAAACTTCCAATTGATCTTCCGGATTTGGTACATTAACCAACGCACGGGCATGTCCCATGGTAATAATTTTCTCAATTATCCCTTTCTGAATCTTCGCTGGCAATTTCAAAAGTCGGAGATAGTTGGATACCGTTGAGCGTTTTTTCCCAACGCGATCACTCAAACTTTCCTGTGTAAGCTTACATTCTTCAATAAGTCGTTGATATGACACAGCGATCTCAATGGCATCCAAATCCTCACGCTGGATATTTTCAACCAAAGCCATCTCAAGCATTCCCTCATCATCAGCAGTACGAACATATGCAGGTACTGTTGTAAGACCAGCTAATTTCGATGCACGAAAACGTCGCTCCCCGGCAATAATCTGATACTTTTCAGGAGTCAACTGACGTAGTGTAATTGGCTGAATAATCCCCACCTCTTTGATAGAAGCAGCCAATTCTCTTAAAGCTTCTTCATCAAATTTAGTTCGTGGTTGATACGGATTTGCTTCTATATTTTCAATAGAGATTTCGTTAATTGACGAACTGGCCTCCATTTTATCGGCATCATCAATCAAAGCACCTAAGCCGCGTCCCAATGCATTTCTTTTTGCCATAATTACAGCGATATTATTCTATTACTTTTTCAGCATTCCTAATTTGAGTCAGGTCGTTTTTTTGTAAAATTTCCCTGGCCAACTCCATGTAACTTACCGCTCCTTTAGAAGAAGCATCGTATAGCACAGCCGGAAGACCGTAACTAGGAGCTTCACTCAACTTAATATTTCGATGAATGAGTGTGTCAAATACCATTTCACCAAAATGAGTTTTCACTTCTTCATAAACTTGATTTGACAGGTTTAAACGAGAGTCAAACATGGTCAACAGGAATCCTTCGATTTCTAATTCAGGGTTCAATCGAGTCTGGATAATTTTTATCGTATTCAACAACTTACCCAGTCCTTCCAAGGCAAAATATTCAGCCTGTACAGGAATAATGATAGCATCTGCAGCAGTTAACGAGTTCACTGTGATCAATCCCAATGAAGGAGAACAATCGATGAAAATAAAATCATAGTCATCCCTGATTTTTTCGATAACCACTTTCATCACTTTTTCCCGATTCGGAAGATTTAGCATTTCAATTTCAGCACCAACCAAATCGATATGTGAAGGAAGTAAATCCAGGTTTTCAATTTCCGACTTCAGGATAATCTTACGGGGATCAATGTCATCAACAATGCACTCATAGATACTTGTTTTAACATTTCGCACGTCAAAACCTATCCCGGAGGTTGCATTCGCCTGAGGATCAGCATCAATAATCAATACTTTTTTTTCCAAAACTGCCATACTGGCCGCCAGGTTAATGGCAGACGTTGTCTTTCCTACCCCACCTTTTTGGTTTGCAAAAGCTATAACTTTTCCCATGTTTTTGTATCCTGAATTTGACAAGTTTCAAAGTTAATATTTTATGCAGAAAATGATTGGATTTTAAGTTTTTTTAATGCGAATCAGCGTAATGATCTGATTTCAATCATCTTAAAACTCAGGGCTTTTTAATCTTCCTTGCTTCCCGCTTCAATCGGTCATAATCGATGGGTACAACACCGGATTTTTCACATACGAGTCCGCCCGCCAAATTTGAAAGTTGTGCCACAAGACGAGTTGATAATCCAGCAGCCAAACACAAACTAGCAACTGCGATCACCGTATCTCCTGCGCCAGACACATCAGCGATATCGCGAATTTCTGCAGGAAAATGATTTTGTTTCACTCCATTGCTAATCAATACACCTAACTCGGCTAAAGTGATAAATATAATTCCAAACTGCCTTTCCTTTTTGATTTTCTCAGCAGCTTTCAATATTTCATCAATATTATTTTTCTCAAGTTTTTGATCAATTCCTTCTTTGAATTCTTTAAAGTTTGGCTTGAACAAGTCAACCTTGCTATAGTCATTGAAATTCCTGTTTTTAGGATCAACAGCAACCAGAATATTTTTAGACTTTGCTAAATCACAAATCTGATCGATTAATTTTGGAGTGATTATTCCCTTATCGTAATCCACGAAAATAAGGATGTCAAAATCCTGAGAATCGACCAATGATTGAACTTTATCAAAAACTATATTTTCCTCTTCAGGAGAAATATAATGTGCATCCTCTTCATCAACACGCGCAATTTGTTGCGTTCCACTTAAAATCCTTGTTTTAAGCGTCGTCTTTCGATTTGAGAAACGAATTATTCCCTCATCACTCAAATTTCGCTTTTCTAAAAGTTCAATAAAAGTGTCTCCGTGCCTATCATCACCAAGAACAGAAACCAAGACAGGAGTTGCCCCCAAAGCTTGCAGATTCAATGAAACATTAGCTGCTCCTCCTAACCGACTTTCTTGTCTGTTAACGGTAACAATTGGAATTGGAGCTTCCGGCGATATCCGATCAATGTTTCCCCACAAATAAGAATCCACCATTGCGTCACCAATAATAAGCGCCTTTACCTTGCTAAATTTCTCAAAAATCTGATCAACCTTCTGTTTGTCCACAAATAGCTTTTTTTAGTTGCTGCTACAAAAGTAGCAAAAAATAGAAGTGTGCAGTTATTTCCCGAATTGATCTTTCTCAAAAAAAGGCCTACATGGGATCAATGTCAGCATAAACAATTAAGTTGGAATTGTTAGGTAAGGACTTAAGCCTGGTAATTTCTGCCTGAATTTCTTTTTTTGCCAATCCTGTTTTATGGTTTTTGGGAAGTTTCACCCAGATTTCTTTTTGATACCAGTTCTGAATTCTGTTAATCACCGGGTATTCCGGCCCCAACACATTCTGGCCAAACCGCTTACGAAGAATCATCGCCAAATGATTAGCCGCCAAATCCAATCGGCTATTATTTTTATGCTTCATTACAATTTTCACCAAGCGATAAAATGGCGGATATTTAAACATTCTCCGATCCTGCATTTGCTGGTTGAAGAACTGCTCATATTTGTTCTCAACGACTTCTTTTAAAACAGGATGATCTGGCTGGTAGGTTTGAATAACCACAGTGCCTTGCTTATTTTTACGCCCCGCCCTTCCACTAACCTGAGCCATCAATTGGAAGGAACGCTCAAATGACCTAAAGTCTGGATAATTAAGCAATTGATCTGCATTTAAAACGCCTACAACTCGAACGTTATCAAAGTCAAGTCCCTTGGTGACCATTTGTGTTCCAACCAAAATATCGAGCTGCCCACTTTCAAATTTATAAATAAGCTGTTCATAAGCTCTTTTTGCCCTTGTGGTGTCCAAATCCATACGGGCAATTCGAGCCTCGGGGAATAAAAGAGACAATTCTTCCTCGATCTTTTCGGTACCAAATCCTTTTGTTCGAATATCCTCAGAATGACACTCGCCACAGTTTTGCGGCAAGCTGGATGTATGTCCACAATAATGGCAAATTAAACTTGATCTGTACTTGTGATAAGTTAAACTAACATCGCAATGCTTACATTTTGGAATCCAGCCACAAGAACCGCATTGTATATATGGCGCAAATCCTCTTCGGTTTTGAAACAAAATGACTTGTTCCTTTTTCCCCAATGCTTCTTCAACCTGATTGTACAATTGAGGTGTTAACAATGATTTCATTGAACGCTGACGAGTTGCCTTTCGAACATCGGCAATAACGATCTCAGGCAACTTAATCCCCTGATATCGTTCATTTAATTTAACTAAACCGTACTTGCCGGTTTTTGTATTCATATAACTTTCAAAGGAAGGAGTTGCCGTTCCCAGCAACACATCGGCTTTGTGGATATTCCCATGAACAACAGCAAGATCACGCGCATTATAGCGGGGAGCCGGATCAAATTGCTTGTAACTATTTTCATGCTCTTCATCCACAATGATCAGCCCTAAATTATTGAAAGGCAAAAGCGCAGCAGACCGAGCTCCTAAAACCAGCTGATAGGCATCGTCCTTTTCTTGAAGAATATTCAACCAAATTTCAACTCGTTCTGCATCATTAAACTTAGAGTGATATACACCAGCTTTATTTCCAAATGCTTTTTTTAACCGACTTATCAGTTGAGTTGTCAATCCTATCTCTGGAACCAGGTAAAGAACTTGCTTTCCTTTTGCAAACTGCTCTTCAATTAGTTTAATGTACACTTCCGTTTTTCCACTAGATGTAACTCCGTGCAGCAGCACAGGCCTGTCCTTCTTGAAATTCTCTTTCAATTCAATCAATGCCTGTTCCTGTGCTTCATTTAATTCATTTATGGTGATTGAACCATTTTCTTCAAAATCCAAACGTCCAATCTCAATATCCTCCAACTGAAGAATGTCTTTATCCACAAGCGACTTTAAAATTCCATCAGAAGAATGACTTTTTTCTAGTAACTCACGTTTGGCAATTCGGGATTTTACATCCGTGTGATATTTTGTTTCAGAAAGAAAAGCTTCCAACAAGCTGGTTTGCTTTTTTGCCCTTTTTATTTGCTCAAATGCCTGTTCCAATTTTTTGGAATCGTCCAGTTTCGGATTAAGACTGACATAGGCTGCAGTTTTTGGTTTATAACTATCTTTCAGTTTTTCCTCTAAAATAATAGCGTTCTTCTCCAATAAAAGCTTTAGTGTTGATAGCGAGGATTTTTTACCAAGAAATTTATTAATCTCACTAATACTGGCAAGTCCGTGTCCTTGCAACATTAGTAATAAAGCTTCTTCATCGCCAGGCAAATCTCCCGGAAATTCAAATTCAGGATTAAACCTAATTTTCGACTGGCTTTCTAGTTTCAAAGCAGATGGCAAAGCCGCTTTATAAACTTCACCAATTGAACAACAATAATACTCCGCAACCCATTCCCATAGAATGAATTGGACATTATTCACAATGGGTTCTCTATCAAGAATCGCATCTAAATCTTTAACTTCAAAATCACCCTCTGGTTTTTTATCTGTAAGCCGATAAATGAGAGCAGAATAAAACTTGCGAACCCCAAACTGAACAACTGCCCGTGTTCCAACTTTTACAGATGGTTCAAGATCAGGAGGTACCCGATAAGTGAACAAATCACCCACCGGAAGAGGCAATATGACTTCAGCATAGATTTCGTTACGCATATCATACAAACATCGGAAAATTTATTGATTTGTGTGAACAGCAAGCTCGCAGGTTGACAATATTCTTTAGACAAATTGATCTCGAAAACACGAATTAAGAACCTGAACCTACCTGAACTAGATCGCCCTCAAATAAGCAGCAACCTTTTCCATCAGCCACTGAGGAGTTGAAGTTGCGCCACAAATTCCGACAGATTCTTTCCCTTCAAACCATTCAGAATTAATCTCCTCAAGATTTGAAACAAAATAACTATTCTTGTTTATTTGCTGACAAACTTCAAATAAGAATTTTGCATTTGAGCTTTTCTTTCCACCAACAAATAAGATCACCTCATGCTCTGTTGAAAAAATCTTCAATCTTGGAACCCGGTTCGAAACCTGCCTGCAGATAGTATCTTTAACTACTAATTTCTTCGAAACCTTCTTCTTCAAAATCTTTCCAAACTGATTGAATTTATCAATCGACTTGGTAGTTTGTGCAAAAAAGTAAGAAGTTTTATCCGGATCAATTTTTTGAAGGTCATCTTCGTTTTCAATTACAATCGCCTCGTCATTTGTTTGCCCGCTTAAGCCCACCACTTCTGCATGGCCGGGTTTGCCGTATAAAATAATTTGTCCTTCTTCCGGCTGTAATTCCTGATAGGCTTTTTTTACGCGTTGCTGCAATTTCAACACAACAGGACAAGTCGCATCTATTAATTCAATATTGTTTTCTTTGGCATATTCATAGGTTGATGGAGGTTCTCCATGCGCACGAAGCAAAACCTTGCAATTTTTGAGAGTGAAGAATTTGTTCCTGTCAATAGTAACCAAACCTAATGACTCCAATCGTTCCACCTCCATCCCGTTATGGACAATGTCTCCCAAACAAAAAAGCTCTTCCTCATTTTTAAGGGTAATTTCTGCCTTTTGGATGGCGTTTACAACTCCAAAACAAAAACCCGACTTTTGATCAATGGTAACTTTCATCCCAAACGCTCTTTCACAATTTCCAGCACCCAGTTTAGTTGCTCCTCCCTTGTAATGTCACTATTATCGAGCAATAGTGCATCATCTGCCTGTTTCAACGGGCTTACTTCCCTCGAGGAATCAATCCGATCCCGTTCCAACACATTTTTCAAAATATCATCAAAATCGACCTGATTCCCCTTCCCTATCAGTTCATCGTACCGTCTCTGAGCCCGAACTTCAGGTCTTGCTGTCATGTAAATCTTCAGCTCAGCATTTGGAAACACGACTGTTCCAATATCGCGTCCGTCCATCACAATTCCCTTGTTCTTCCCCATTTCCTGCTGCAATTTCACCATAGCTTTCCGTACTTCCCGAATGGTCGCTACCGGACTAACATGATTGGCAACAGGTAACTGACGAATCTCATCCTCTACATTCTCTCCATTGAGATAAGTTTCATTCTCTCCAGTAACTGGATTATTTCGAAATTCAATTTTTATTTCATCCAACCGCTTGATCAATCCTTGCTCATCAACTTTACCATCTCCTGCTAATCCATTTCGAATTGCAAATAAGGTAACAGAACGATACATCGCTCCAGTATCAATGTAAATGTAACCAAGTTCTTTGGCAAGCTGTTTTGCAACGGTACTTTTCCCACAAGATGAATGTCCGTCAAAGGCTATAACTATTTTTGAAGATGCCATCGATTAAAATTTAAGGTAAAGATAAACATCAAAAGATCAATTTCGGAAAAGACAGTAGGAAAGTTAATTCACTACGGGGCTAAAATATTATCTTCTTGAATAATCACTATTCAAATTAATCGCAACAGAAATGTGGTTACTTGTAGCAGCCAAATGATAGCGGGCCGATCCGTAATTAAATTGGAAACGATTGATCTTAAACCCAAATCCCCAGGAAAAACCAACGGTAGAAGCTTTATCATCGAACATGAGTTCCTGCCTGCGCTGGTAATTATAACCGGCACGAACACTGAAATTTTCGGAAGGCAGCAACTCAACACCAAGAAGCAAGTGCTGCATGAATTGTTTTCCAAAACCATCCTTCTCTCCCATCAGTTCACCGGTCTCCTCATCTACAAAACGAACTTGTAAATCCCAATCCTGCAAATGCTGCATGGTTGCAGACAATCGAACAGGCGCATGTGCCAATCGTTTTGACAAACCAAATTGCATATCGAAAGGTAAATTCTCTCGGTCTCCATTATCGTAATAGGTAGTTATTTGTGCTCCGATGTTTTTTAATACAAAGCCGAAGCTGGTTAATCGGTCACTACTAACATAAGCAGCTCCCAAATCTATCGCTACACCAAAAGATTGGTAAGCTTCGAACGACGACAAAATTGGTTTCAGAGTGGCACCAGTTCTTATTTTCCCAAATTGTTTTGACCAGATAATATTTAGAGCGTACTCTGCCGCATTAAACGTCCCATTTCGCTGTCCATTCGTTTCAGCATATTGAAAAGTTCCATAATTTATGTAGTGCATTCCCAACGCAAAAGTCCCAATATCACCATAATCTTTTGCATAGGAAGCATAACCAAATTTCACATCATCAAAATAGCTCACATAATTCATCAACAAGTGATTATCCATATCCACATGTAACAATGCTGGATTGTTATATGATACGTTCAAATCTGTGGAATCAGAGATTGCAACCTGATTTCCACCCAGAGCTGCCATCCTCGCAGAGTTAGGTAAATTCAAAAATTCGTAAGTAGACTCACCGCCTAATTGTGCAAACACAGTGTTGGCAAGAAATATTGAAAGTAAGAGAATGCTTATTCTGGTCATCATCGGTAATTGCCGGTTTTAACTTCAAACGCCAAAGTTATTTTTTTATTATTAACAGTAAGTGTAGCCAGTTCCTTTTTTTACTTTATGGTCATCTTAATCATTAATATTTAGTGGGAGTTTAAAATACAATATTTATCTTCACAATAAAAAGCCCAAATTCTGACAATTTAATTATGAAAGCTCTGTTAATCATCGACATGCAAAAAGGGTCATTCATCCCGAAAACTCCCCGCTATGACGCTGTAAATGTAATTGACAGAATTAACCAATTGTCATCCTATTTTCGCGAAAACAATTATCCAGTCATTTTCATTCAACACGATGGGAGCAGATTTGATTGCTATGTTCCCGGGACTGAAGAATGGGAAATAATTCCATCATTAATTCGGGAGGGTGGAGATTATGTAGTTAGTAAAACTGCAAATGATGCATTTTATCGCTCAAAGCTGGACGCGGTTTTAAAAAAATTGGAAGTATCGAGATTGGTAATCACAGGTTGTGCAACTGACTTTTGTGTAGATTCAACGGTCCGCTCTGCATTAAATCATGATTATTATACTACTGTAATTTCAGATGCACACACCACCGCTGACCGACCTCATTTGAATGCCGACAAAATTATCGAACATTATAATTGGATTTGGAAAGAGATGATTCCAACAGAAGGAATTATTGAAGTAAAAAGCTATAACAGTTTCGTTCACAAAAAATAGTTTCCGCCGTAATGAAATTCCAGAATATGTTCGACTCTTTTTCAGGTTTGTAAACAAGTTACATTCAAAAAGAAAACATTTCCATCAAAATTCATTCAGCATAAATTACAAACTGACATATATCTTATTTATTTACCTCCTAAGTGTGTAATTTTTCGGGTTCTAAAAAGACTATTTACATTTAAAACTCAATCACAATTTTTATGAAAAAAGCAGCACTACTACTTGCCTTAGTTCTCTTATCCTCTTCTTTTAGCTGGGCAAAAAAGAAAGATAAAGACACTGAGCAAACGAAAGGCGACACAATTATTACCAGTAGTTTAGTAAGCGGATTAAAATTTCGGAGCATTGGACCAGCGTGGGCAAGCGGAAGAATTGCTGATTTTGCCGTCAATCCGAAAAATCCAAAAGAATTTTACGTGGGAGTTGCCAGTGGTAATGTGTGGAAAACTTCCAATAATGGAACAACCTGGCAGCCAGTCTTTGACAAATACGGTTCCTATGCTATTGGCGATGTAGAGCTAGATCCAAACAATCCAAATATTGTATGGGTGGGAACCGGCGAAAACAACCACCAACGGGCGCTTGGGTACGGCGATGGAATATACAAATCGCTCGATGGAGGAAAGTCCTTTAAAAACATGGGGTTAAAAGAAAGTTTTCAGATTGGTGGAATTGTCATTGATCCAAGAAATTCCGATATAGTTTATGTTGCATGCGAAGGTTCTGCCTGGGGTCCCGGTGGAGAGCGAGGTTTGTATAAAACCATTGACGGTGGAAAAACCTGGGAGCGAATTTTGGAAATCAGCGAAAACACTGGGGTTAATAATATCAAAATGGATCCTAAAAATCCGGATATTCTCTATGCCACTTCTGAGCAACGGAGACGAACTTCATTTACAAAAATTGGTGGTGGTCCCGAATCCTCAGTTTATAAATCTACTGATGCCGGCGCCAATTGGCGAAAAATTACCGAAGGACTTCCGAAGGTTGATATCGGTGGAATGGGGATTGATGTTTCACCTGTTGATCCGAATGTGCTTTATTTAATTGTTGAAGCTGCTGAAGGAAAAGGAGGTTTCTTTCGCTCAACCAACCAAGGTGAAAGCTGGAATAAAATGAGCGATTATTCGGCCAGTGGTCAGTATTATAATGAAATTTATTGCGACCCGAAAGATGTCGACAAAGTATACTCTGTTGAAACTTTTTCAGCATTTACCCTTGATGCTGGTAAGACATGGAAACGCATAAGCACAAAAGGAAGACATGTTGATGACCATGCAATTTGGATTGACCCCAAAGACACCGAACACTTCATGATTGGTGGCGACGGTGGAATTTATGAAACGTGGGACTGCGGAAATACTTTTGATTTTAAAGAAAACCTGCCAATCACCCAATTTTACCGGGTTCATGTTGACAATGAAAAGCCATTTTACAACGTTTACGGAGGTACTCAGGATAACAACTCAATGTTTGGTCCATCTCAAAATACCTGTAGTGATGGGGTTATTAATGACGAATGGGAAATTACGCTTGGCGGTGATGGTTTCTGGCTGGCAACTGATCCTGATGATCCAAATATAGTTTATACTGAATACCAGTACGGAAACCTTTACAGATACGATAAAAAAAGTGGTGAGCGCCTAAATATAAAACCCAGAGAAAAGAAAGGTGAAGAAACTTACAAATGGAACTGGAATGCTCCAATGATCGTGAGTCCACACAATGGGAAACGGCTATATTCAGCAGCAAATAAGGTATTTAAAAGTGATGATCAGGGAAGTACCTGGGAGATAATCAGTGACGATTTAACAAGCCAAACGGATAGAAACAATTTCCCGGTTATGGGCAAATATTGGCCTGCCGATGCAGTTGTAAAAGACGTTTCTACCTCACTATGGGGAACCCTCGTTTCTTTGGATGAATCCCCTGTTAAAGAAGGGTTATTATATGCAGGTTCGGATGACGGTGTAATCTCCATTTCTGAAAATGGCGGAAATAGCTGGCAACTTGTTAAATCTTTCCCCGAAGTTCCACAATACACCTATGTAAGTGATCTTTGTGCCGATAAATTTGACGAAAATACAGTCTATGCATCTTTTGATAATTTAAAAAGAAATGATTTTAAACCTTATATCTATAAAAGTACAGATAAAGGAAAAACATGGACTTCCATCTCTGGAAATCTACCAGAAAACGGTACTGTATATACAATTGTCCAAGACTTCAAACGGCCTGAACTTCTATTTGCAGGGACTGAGTTTGGAGTTTTCTTCACTATTGATGATGGTAAAAACTGGGTTCAACTAAAAGCTGGGTTGCCGACAATCGCAGTGCGGGATATTACAATCCAGGAAGATGAAAGTGATCTTGTTTTAGCAACTTTCGGACGAGGTTTTTATATTCTTAACGATTACAGCCCATTGCGAGAATTAAGTCATGAATTGACTAACGAGGATGCCCATATCTTTGCTATTGAAGATGCGCTAATGTACATTCAGAAAGGCAGTAAAAATAATCAGGGAAGCACATATTTCAAATCGAAAAATCCAGACTACGGAGCAACGTTCACTTATTACCTAAAAGACACTCCAAAATCAAAAAAAGACCTCCGCAAGGAAAAGGAGAAGGAACTATTTAAAGCTGGAAAACCGATCCCTCAACCAACTTGGCGCGAACTGGAACTGGAAAGCCAACAAGAAAATTCGCATCTCATTTTCAGTATTGAAGATGAAGAAGGAAATGTTATCAATCAATTAACAGCAAAACCGTCAAAAGGGATAAACAGAATAACATGGAATTTGAGGTATGCGAATTCTTCTTCTGTAAGAATCAAAGATAAATTCAATCCGATCAGTGATAAACGAGGAAGTGGAATTCTGGCAATGCCGGGAAAATATAAAGTTGGGCTAAAATTGTGGCATGAAGGTGAATTAACCGAGCTGGTTAAACCAGTGGAATTCACCTGTAAAAAACTAAATAACGCCAGCTTACCGGCCACTGACTATTCTGAAAATGTTGATTTTGCTAAAAAACTAAGCAAGTTATCGGTAGCAGTGGTTGGATGTAACAATCTTTTAAGAGAATTAGGTTCAAAGATTGAGTACATTAAAGAAGCCATTTATGCAACTGCGAATGCAAATCAGGATTTAATGGACAGAGCCCGCAAACTTGCTGTTCAAATTGATGAACTTAATTATCAAATGAATGGTGATAAAGCAAAGGCTAGTGGTGAAGAAATCCCTCCTGCACAAGTTCCGTTGTCGAACAGATTAAATTTCATTGCCTATAACCACATGGGATCGACTTCAGGAATTACAACGACAGAAAAAGAAAATTTCGAAATTCTTTCTGCTGAATTTTCTCCGGTTCTGAAACAGCTAAAACAACTTGTTGAACAAGATATTCCAGCCATTGAAGCAGAACTTAATGCGCTAAATGCTCCGTGGACTCCTGGACGTCTTCCTGAATGGAACGAATAATACCAAACTGATACAAAAACAAGAAGAGGCCGTCTCAAAACAAGTTTTTGGGACGGTTTTTTTTTCTTTCTCATTTGGTTTTTTCCTGGTTCTATTTTT